>DMPJ01000124.1:2155-8299 GCA_003456035.1 Planktothrix sp. UBA8402 | reverse complement strand
AACGCGCACGCACCATCATCAACCATAATTAACTTCCAAAATCATCATCAAATTCAGCAAAAATTTTAATATGAATTCATCAAAAGATTGTGCGATCGCTGATTGTTAATTAAAATCGGAATATCTTTGTGATTGTGATCTAANNTGATTGTGATTTAATATTGGTGCGTGCGCTGCGCTTACGCACCCTACGAATAAAAATCCCCCAGAATATAATAATCTGGAGGAAGACAGACTTAATATTATTATAAAGAACTGGAATCCAAACTTTTTGCTTCGGCTTCTGTTTGGGGTAAATGTAAACCACATTCTTGTTTTAAGCCTCGGAAACGAGTATCCCGTTCATTTTCATCCGTTGCCATTAATGGACGGCTAGAATGCCAATCTCCGACGCTTGTATAACCCAGATCAAAATAGGGATGGTAGGGTAAATTATGGGCAGTTAAGTATTGATAAATATCCCTGGAATTCCAAGACAAAATCGGATGAATTTTGTATCTTCCCGATTGTTGAACAACCGGATTTAAGGTTTTGCGATGGTGGGTTTGATCGGCGCGTAATCCAGCTAACCAAGCCGTCGCCTTTAATTCTTTTAAAGCCCGTTGCATGGGTTCAACTTTACGAACTTTATCGTAATAATTCAATGATTCAATATCATCTTTTTCCCATAATCGTCCCTGTAATGCTTCCATTCGCGCCGGACTAATGGGAGATTGATATACTTTTAAATTCAGGTTGAGGCGCTCTGTTAACTGTTGGGCAAAAATATAAGTTTCCGTGGGCAAATAACCCGTATCAACCCAAATAATCGGAATATTAGGAACAACACCAGTGACTAAATGCAGCATCACCGCCGATTGAATTCCAAAACTGGTACTCATGACTAAACCATTCCCAAATACTTCCGTCGCCCACTTGACAATAGTAATGGCATCGGCATCAGCTAATTGTTGATTAGCCGCATTCAAATCGAGTTCGAGTTGTGGAATCGTTTGAATTGCCTTATGCTCTGAGGTTTGATCCCGATGATCACGGTGCTGTTGAAAAGGGCTGTGACCGTTAGTAACGGGAGAAGATGTAGATCCGAGATTCCCGTTGACATTGGGATCGATCAGATTCAATTGTGGCATAGTTTTTGTGGTTTCCCTTGTTATCGATATTGAGCTTAAACGATGAAGGGCCTTGGGGGTTGGCTTACTCGCAATCAGTCTTATAAATTAAGCTAACCAGACCTTTATACTCCAAATTTTCTAGTTTCGATTCTGATCTTACCAAAAAAATAACTCTAAAGTTTCAGCCTGTTCGAGTCAGGTTTCCAGAATAATCCATCAATAGTTGATCAGCCAACAGCCAACACCCTAAGTTATGCTGGTGTTGCTGATGTATGCTCATGGTTGATGTATGACTAGCTCCCTAACTTCTGTTCCCTTTGTGGATTTGAGTTTAATCCACGAACCCCTTAAACCCGAAATTCAAGCTGCGATCCAGGCGGTAATAGATCAGGGTGACTTTGTTTTAGGTCACGCTTTAACAGAATTTGAAATCGCCTTTGCTAAGGCTTGTGGTGTACCCTATGGGGTAGGAGTGGCTTCTGGAACCGATGCGATCGCTCTTGGTTTACAAGCCTGTGGAATTCAACCTGGGGATGAAGTTCTGGTTCCGGCTAATACGTTTATTGCTACACTAATTGGAGTATTACACGCGGGAGCAACTCCGGTATTAGTTGACTGTAATCCCCATACAGCCCTAATTGATCTCAATCACGCCGAGCAGGTGGTAACTAAAAAAACCAAAGCCATTATTCCAGTACATCTCTATGGTCAAATGGTTTCCCCCCATCAACTATTTGCTTTTGCCGCCTCCCATGATTTAATTATTTTTGAAGATGCAGCCCAGGCACATTTAGCAGAGCGAGAAAGTTATGGTGCTGGAAGTATTGGGTTAGCTGCGGCTTTTAGTTTTTATCCTAGTAAAAATTTGGGTGCTTTTGGGGATGGGGGAATGGTAGTTACCCAGAATGAAACCGTTGCTCAAAATTTGCGGAGTTTGCGAAATTATGGCGCGGCTCAAAAATATCTGCATACGGAAAAAGGAACTAATAGTCGTCTCGATACCTTACAAGCTGCAATTTTAAATGTTAAATTACCCCATTTAGAAAATTGGAATCGCGATCGCAATTTTGCGGCCGAAAAATATGATGCGTCTATTCTATTACTGCGAGAAAAAGGTATTATTCCAATTGAAAACCAGAGTGCGGATGGTCATGTTTATCATCTCTATGTAATTCGGGTAACAGAGGAATGTGCTATTAACCGTGATACCCTGAAAGATAAACTTACCGAAGCTGGAATTCAAGTCGGAATTCATTACCCTATTCCTTGCCATCTCCAACCTGCTTATCAACATTTAGGTTACAAAGAAGGAGACTTTCCTGAAGCCGAAAAATTAAGTCAACAAATTTTATCTTTACCCATGTATCCAGGATTAACAACCTACCAAATTAATCAAGTATTTACAGCCATTCAGTCTGCCATTAATGCCTAGAACAATTGTAGGGTGCGTAAGGCGAAGCCGCACGCACCAAAAAACCATCTAAGCTGTACTGCATTTAAACTGTATATTTCAGCGAGCGAGGACGCTCGCACTGCATAAGACTCAAGATTTCTGCATGACCAATTTAGATCCTGAACAGCTTACCAACCATCAATAAACCATCAATAAACCATCAACAAACCATCAACAATAATTATGCAAATAAATCGCAAAATTCCCACCATATTTGAAAAAAATTCATTAAATTGGATAATTGTTTTATTAATGGTATTGTTGTATGCACCGCTTTTAATTCATTGGTATGATGGTTGGCTAAATAAGAGTATCAACATTGAACATGAATATTTTAGTCATGGTTTAATTGGTTTACCGTTTGCGGCTTATATTATCTGGGGAAAACGGCATCAGTGGAAACGTTTACCCAATACTAGCCATCCGTTAGGAATAGGATTAATTGTGATTAGTAGTATTTTTTATTGGAGCGGTTTATCGGATTTAGTTAATCTTTCATTTCCTTTAATGTTGGCGGGACTTTGCCTATCGTTTAAAGGAATTAGTGGTTTACAATTACAGAGAATGCCCTTAATATTTATATTACTAGCAACACCGAATCATTTACCCTATTTAATAGAACCCTTAGCCTTACCCTTGCAGAAATTTATTGCTAACGTGGCTGGGTTTATTCTGATTCAGTTTAATTTAGATGTCCAGGTAGAACAAATTTATCTGTTTGTGAATGATCAAATTGTGGAAGTTGCCCCCCATTGTGCCGGGTTAAAAATGTTATTTACCAGTCTTTATGTAGGATTAATGTTACTGTATTGGACAGGACTTTTAGACTCAAAAAAACTGAGTATTTTCTTCTTAGTCAGTGCCGGATTAATTAGCATTATTGCTAATATTATTCGCAATACCTTATTAACTCTATTTCATGGTACAGGTCAAGATGGGTTATTCTCATGGCTCCATGAAGGTTGGGGCGGAGATTTATATTCAGCCTGTATGCTAGGTTTATTAGTAATATTAATTAATGGCCTACAACATTTTAAAACCTGGGAATAGGCAATGGGCAATGGGCAATAGGGAAGAAAACTCTTATCCATTCCCCATTCCCCATTGCCCGCTTTTCTGATCCATTGCCCATTGCCCGCTTTTCTGATCCATTGCCCATTCCCCATTCCCCATTGCCCGCTTTTATGCTTTTATCGCTCAAACTACAACAAAAAAACTCTAAAATTATCATTGTTATCCTAATGATGGTGTTATTAATTGGGGCTGCACTGCCAGGCTATATTAATAAAAAGTGGTCATGGATGGATATGCCCCAACTTCAAACCCTGCCCCAACTCCAAACCGTTAGAAAAGAAGGTTTAACCATTCCAGGATGGCAAACAGTTAAAATTGAATCCTTGGGTACAGGAAATAAACAGTGGTTAAAACAACAAATAAAACGGGATAATCAAACAGCAATAGTGTTATTATTTCCCCAAAATTACCATAAAGATCAGCCTCAACTTGAATGGATGGATCTTAATGGATTACTAGGGTGGAAAACCGATAATTTCAAACATGATCGTTTTTCGGTAAAATCCACCTCCGAGAAATTAGACCCGGTTGAAGTTGAAGTCCAATTTTTTAGAGCTTGGACTCCAACCCAAACCTATGCCGTGATTCAATGGTACGCTTGGCCAAACGGAGGAAATCCCTCCCCCAGTCGTTGGTTTTGGACAGATCGTTGGGCCCAACTTAGTAAGAATCGCGCCCCCTGGGTCGCTGTTAGTCTTTTAATTCCGATTAAACCCTTGGATAATATCCAGGATATCTGGCCTGTGGCTGTTTCCCTGGGTGAAAGTGTACAAGCGTCCCTAATGGCTGAAGCCTTAGCTACCACAACTCCTTAACCGACGCTCCTCTGCTAGATTATTGAACCATGAATCAACGTTGTCGCCAGACCTTTATATCCCTATTTCTTACCAGCCTCTATTCCACCAGTTGGATAATCTGTTTCGCGACATTTTTATGGGGATTTTCTGCCCGACAACCGGTTTTAGCGCAAACCGTCACCCGGCCCGAAAAATGCGTGATTCCCCTAGGAGTAACCAGTCAACCCTATCCGGGGGCGAAGTTACAACCACCGAGCTTTCCCCAACCCACCTGGCCCCAACTGGTACAACTATTTGAACGGGCCGGAAATCCCGTTTTAGACCGTTCTGGAGCCATTGCACCCCCAATTGATAACATTTATTTCCGGCGTTTAAGTCAAAATCGCGGGGTAAATTATCGCCTTGGCCCAGGGGATCAACTATATATTGATGTGTTTATTAATGGCCAGCGTTCTAATGACCTCAGTGTTCCCACCACAGCCGTTACCCCCGATGGTGCGATTCTATTACCTTTAATTGGAGCCATTCGGGTTCAAGATTTAACCTTGGAACAGATACAAACTATTATTAATGGCCGTTTGAATCCTTTTGTCCAAAATCCCCAAACCAATATATCTTTATTAACCCAGCGTCCTGTGCGGGTTACAGTGACCGGGGAAGTGGCTAGACCCGGATTTTATCCCCTAGCCAGTCCTGAACTGCCGATCGCCCTGACAACGGCCCAGGGAACGACAACGGCGGCCGATTTAAGAATGGTTAAAATTCGGCGTACCTTAGCTAACAGTCAAGTGGTGGAAACGGAAGTGGATTTGCTAACTCCTTTATTATTAGGGGTTAGACCCGTAGATTTGTTACTCGAAGATGGGGACGTAATTGTAGTTCCCTCCCAGGAGGTGCGGGCCTATCAAGGGCCAACTCGCAATATTTTAGAAACCTATAGTTTGGCCGCCGCCCCAACTGCTGTGAGTGTCACCATTGTCGGAGATGTCACCCGACCCGGATTTTATCAACTTCCCCCAGGAGCCGGACAGGTAACAACGGCTATACAGGCCGCAGGCGGGGCAAGAATCACCTCGGATTTACGGTCGGTTCTGATTTGTCGGATTACGGCCGATGGTCGCTTAATCGAAGATATTATAGATTTGTATACTCCCATTCAAGAGGCCACGGCTTTACCGAATGTGTCGTTACAGAATGGCGACGCTATTATTATTCCGAAACTGCAACCGGATGAACTAGAGGGTTATGATCAACGTTTGGTGGCGACATCAACCTTAGCTAGTCCTCAAATTACGGTGAGAATTTTGAGTTATCCTGTGAATACTGTGGGAACGGTAGCATTACAAAATGGGAGTAGTTTTATTGATGTATTGAATTCTGTTCCTTTGAATTTAGCGGATTTGCAAGAAATTGCTTTAATTCGTTATGATCCAGACACCGGAAAACCCACAAAACAAATTTTAAATGGTAAAAATGTATTAGCGGGTGATGCAACGGATAATATCTTGTTACAAGATAATGATGTAATTGTTGTTAACCGCAATTTAATCACCAGGGTGAGTTTCGTTTTAAATACTTTTACTCAACCTTTCCGCGATATTCTCGGATTTCTACTATTTTTCCAACAGTTACAAAGCGGAGTAGAAAGTCTATTTAGTCCAACTGGTACCAGTGGTAGTAACAATAAAAAATAGGTTGTTACCCATTC
>DMPJ01000124.1:1751-2127 GCA_003456035.1 Planktothrix sp. UBA8402 | reverse complement strand
ATGACTTTACCAATTGTTAAACGATATTTAATTGCTTTTGATCATTATAAATTGGCTGGTTTTGCCACATTTATTGTAGCATTAGGGGCGTCGGGAGCCGCCGCAATGTTGATGGAACCTCCGGTCACTCCTCCCTATAAAGCAACAGGTATTTTAACCAGTCAAAGCAGTCCAGTGATCTTTTCCAAAACCGGGGAAGTAATTCAACAACAAGGACAACAACTAGCACCGGAAATGTTGCTTCCTGAAAGTGTAGTAGATCCGCTGCTCAAAGAATTTAATATTCCACCGAATGATTTAAAAAAAAAATTAGGAATTAAACTAGAACCAGCCAAAGCTCCGGGAAAGGATAGTGAGGGTTCTCCGATGAAACTTA
>DMPJ01000124.1:1546-1737 GCA_003456035.1 Planktothrix sp. UBA8402 | reverse complement strand
AAAATGCGACAACAAAGTCGTGTTATTAATACTCAACAATTGAATAGTATTATTACCGCTATTCAAGAAAGATTAAAACCAGCCGAAGCGGAATTGAGACAGGCAGAAAAAGCATTAGAAGATTATGATAAACGCGAAGGAGCAACAATTTTAAGTTTAGAAGGTGGCTCTCTCCCCACAGCAATTTTAGG
>DMPJ01000124.1:0-1516 GCA_003456035.1 Planktothrix sp. UBA8402 | reverse complement strand
GGTTTAGATGCAGATCAAGCCTTTGTTGCTCAAGCCTTAGCATCTGATCCAATTATTGCTCAACTGCGAGTTCAATTGTATGAAATTGAATCACAATTAGCGGTTTTACGCAAAGATTATAAAGACCAACATCCCCTAGTCGCAGAATTATTAAAACGTCAACAAGCCGCCGAAAAACAGTTACAAGCCCGGGCTTCTGAGGTGTTAGGAGGAGGTGGAATTGCCGCCCCTTTAGTTAGTGTGGATAAAATCAGGGTTGATTCCTCTCTTGACCCGACTCGCCAACAATTAGCTCAAAATTTAATTGGGTTAAAAACTCAAAAGGAAAGTTTAGAACAACAATTAAAATCATCTCAACAAACCGGAAAAGACCTGAAGCAAAATTATGCTACAATTCCTAATAAACAAATGGAAAAACAACGGCTAGAACAGCAAGTTGCTTATAAGAAAGCATTGTATGATCAAATGCAGGCAAAATTAGTAGATGCTCAAGCCGCTGAAGTCGAAACAACCAGTAGTTTAGCGATCGCCAAAGAAGCACAAGCTCCCGATGTGGAAATCCCTAAAGGAATGAGTATGGCATTAATTTTAGCAATGGGAGGACTGGGAGGAGTTTTAGGTGAGGCGGTAATTATTTTTGTCTTAGGAATGCTGAGTGGGAAATTCTATACTTGGGAAGAAATTCAAGGAGCTTTTAAAGATCGAGAAGTTCCCCTTTTGGGTGTTGTCCCTAATGTGTTTTTATTCCCAGAAGAATATAATTTACCTTTGTTACTCAAACGCCATTCCCCCTATCTGGAATTCTATGAAAAAATTCGCAGTAATTTACAACGGGTAGGCAATAAATCTCCTAAGATTATTTTAATTACCAGTGTGGGAACAGGGGAAGGAAAAACTTTAACAGCCTATAATTTAGCGATCGCGGCGGCTAGAAGTGGCAAACGTACCCTATTAATTGAAGCCGATTTGCGATCGCCCTCAGAAGTAGAATCCTTGGGATTAGCAATTGATCCCCAGAATTCGGTGGAACCCTTACAATATTATGGGGATTTATATGGCTGTATTCGTTTAGTTCCAGATGTAAATAATTTATATGTAATTCCCAGTCCGGGAGTTGTGCGTCACCCGGCGACAATTTTAGAATCAAGTGAGTTGCGCCGTCTATTAGAAGAAGTCCGCTATCGGTTTGATTTTGTCGTTGTCGATAGTCCGACTTTAGAGGGAAATAATGACGTCCTAACCTTGGAACCCTATACTGATGGCATGGTGATCGTCGCCCGTCCGATTTATACCGCCTCGGGNNCGAGGTTTCAGATCCCAAAAAATATCGTCCGCGACTCTTGGGAGCAATTGTGAATGGGGCGGATATTCTTGTTGATGACGAAGAAATCCCCGAAGATGATCAACCGATTCGAGCTCAACCTCGCGTTCGACCTAAACCTGCTTTGAAACCAAAAGCACCTCATAAGCAGAACCGATTACCTGCTAAGGGGAGGTAGGGGAGTAGGGGGAGCAG
>DMPJ01000123.1:827-5305 GCA_003456035.1 Planktothrix sp. UBA8402 | reverse complement strand
TATCCTCTTTTTCTGGGGGACTTTTAACTCTAATTCCCCCTTTTCTAAGCCAGGGTTAGGGGGGATCTAGGACTTCAGATCAGATCAAGGGAATTTATAGTTTGATCTTGGAATAGTGAGCACCGGACGCTCACACTGCACGGGTGACGGTTTACTACATTTTGTTAATCATATCGCGGTAATGTTCCATTACAACCGGGCGCTTGACTTTCAAGGTTTGAGTTAACATTCCATTTTCCAGAGAAAAGGGTTCTGCAAGTAATTGAAACGGGCCGATTCGATCATCAATTCGATAACTAGGACGGTTTTTAACTTCGCGGTTAAGTTCTTCTCGGAAAAGGTTTTGAACTGTGGGACTATCTAAGGTAATTTCTTGAGTTTTGGTGATGGATTCTTCGGGAAGTTTTAAGGTCATATTTTGCCGAATTGCCCACTGTTTTAAGGCATCTAAATTAGGAACAATTAACGCCCCTAAACTTTTTTGATCCTGACCAACTAAGATAATTTGGTCAATATAGGGACTGCGTAAACAAGCATCTTCAATAGCTTGGGGTTCAATATTTTCGCCATTAGTTAAGACAATTGTATCTTTAGCCCGACCTGTTAATACCAAATCATTTTGCGGTGATAACCAACCTAAATCTCCGGTATCAAACCAGCTATCTGGATCAATGGCTTTCGCCGTCGCTTGGGGATTTTCAAAATACCCGGCCATCACCTGGGGCCCCCGGGCTAAAATTAACCCGGTTTGACCAGAGGGCAGAATTTGACGGGTTTCGGGGTCAACGATGCAGAGTTCCGTTTCTGGGATAGGTTTACCCGATGATCCGCGTAAATTGTGCCATTCTCGACGCGCACTTAACACCGGAGAAGTCTCTGTTAAACCATATCCAACCAATAAATTAATTCCGACGATTTCATAGAAATTTTCCAGGTGCATGGCTAAAGATCCGCCCCCGCTAATGGCAAATTTTAGTTGTCCTCCGGTGGCTTCTCTAACTTTTTGATACACTAAGCGATCGCCGATAATTTGAAAGGGAGCGTATACCAAAGTTTGTAACTGGGCGAGGAGTTTTTCGGAAGTAGAAGCAGGCTGTAAATTTAAAGTTAATCCCTGGGCAATTCGACGGGAAAAAATGTATTTTTCACTTACAGAAAAGAAGAAATCAACAATTTTTTGCTTTGCTTCCGACTGTTCTCGAAATTGTTTTTGAGCACTTTCATGAATTGCTTCCCAAATTCTAGGCACACTAATCATATAATGGGGTTTAAATTTCTTTAAATCCTGTTTAAAATAGCGAATATTCGTATAAACAACGGTGCAACCTTGGGATAAACAAAAATATTGTCCGGTGCGTCCGAAGGTATGCCAAGTGGGAAGAATACTCAGAAATATTTCTCCTGGTTCGGGTTGAATTACATCGGGAATGGCATTAATTTGATGTAATAGGTTTTCATGGGTTAACATCACTCCTTTCGGTTGTCCTGTAGTTCCCGAAGTATAAAGAAGGGTAGCTAAGGTGTTTTTATTTAATTTATTTGGTTTGAGAGTTAGGTTTTTTCCAGTTTCGATTAATTGATTAAAATTTAAAACTGGAATAGTCGGTAAATCCCGGGAATTTGGAGTTTCATCGGATAACAAAATCACAAATTGAATCGGTAAATCTTCAATTTGTGATCGCATTTTTTTCAATAGGGCAAAGTTTTCCACCACTAAGGCGGTACTACCACTATCTTTAAGAATATAAGCTAATTCCAAGGGGTCAGCCGTTGCCCCTCGCACCACATCTGCGGCCCCGGCGGTTAATATTCCTTGATCTGCGATCATCCAACGGGGGCTATCATCAGAAAACAGGGCAATGCGTGGCGGTAAACTATCGCTTTTGGCTTCTATTCCTAAGTTTTGTAACCCAGTAGCAAATTGTTGAATTTTCTCCCACAGTTGGGAATAGCTGAGACGGAATTCTGGTTTCCCGTGAGGGTCATCTAAAGCAATAATTTGACCGACATTTTTATCCAAAATTGGCCAGATTTCGGGAACAGATTGTAAAGCAGAATATAGGGAACGCCAGGGAGTTGACTTAATCATATTTTGTGAGTTAGATTTATGATTGCTATAGGACTACTATCTGATCTTGGGGATTAATTCAAACGGTAATATAGGACAGATTTTGATCTGGATTAGGTTTTAGGGGGCATTTTAAACAACTTACCATTTTCGTGATTGAGTTCATTTTGCAAAATCTTTTCATAAATTTCGGGTAAAGAATTTGTGACCAGATTATCTTCAATTCCATAGCCTAAACTTGTCCAGGTTCCTGATAATAATTCTAACACTTCATCGACTCTTTGCTCGCGTAATAATTGGGAAATACTAACTCCCCAAAACTGATCATCTAATAACCAGCGATAAACCACCGTATCTTGATATTCTGGTTCAAAACTATAGGGAAGCCAAAACCAAAATTGAGCGGGTTTAGGATGATAGTGGTCGGCTTTTTCATCCCAAGTTGTTTTTAACATTTGATAGCGTCCGGCGGCGGTGCTACATTTGCCTATATTTGGGCCTGTAACAATCTTCATACATAGGTCGGGATGGCTATGTAAATTAGAGACATATTTTCCCCCATATAAAACATTATAGGGGTCAGAATAACTGGACTCACTGGCCGAAATTGTTCGCATCAAAGCCCGAATATAGGGATCTCCTCCCCGCATTACTAAGGGGGGCCATTTTTTTTCTACCTGTTGATCAATTAAGGGTGCAAAATCCGATCTTCCTTGACAACTTCTGACCCCAATAAATGTCAAAGTAAACAGCAGTAATACCATCCAGAATAGCCGTTTACGGCGATGAAGGTTCTGTCTTTTTTTTTGATAATATTCCATTAATTACTTACACTGGCGAACAGTTTTTCTAAGGGTTGTTTTTGAGCCTCTGAGTTAGCTACAATTTCAATAACCTGATTCCGTGAAGTTGGAATAAATAATGCTTCCACACAAACTAGAGCTACTTTAGTCCGGGGAATACTCCCTTCAAATAAGGTATCGGCGGACTGCATGACTAAATTGTGATCATTATCCTCATTTTTTAACCCTCCTGGACGGACAATGGTATAATTTAAACCGCTTTTTTGTAGATATTCTTCCGCTTGTTTTTTCCAGAAAAGAATTAACCAAAATAAATTTAATGGGTGAAAAAATTGCGAAACACACAGGGAAGTAACTAAAACAAAATGTTCAATTCCCAGGGATTTTGCCACATCAACTAAATTTTTTGTTCCTTGATAATCTACTTGATAGGGCCCGGTCAAATCAAAACTGGGTCTGGCGCCTGTTGCACATAATACAACCGTACAATCACTCAGAGCAGAGGCTAAACTGTCGGTATTTAAAATATCCGCCGTCACCAATTCCACCTCGGGCGGTAAAATTTGTTGAGCGGTTTCAATGTTCCGAACCAAAGCCTTTACAGGAATTTCCCGCTTCACTAATTCGGCGACAATTCGCCGTCCCGTTTCTCCCGTTGCCCCGGCGACAAATGCTTTCATAGTTTTAAAGGTTTCTCCGTAGTGGTTAAGTTTGCCAAGTAACATCAAAAGTTATGTATGTTTATCATAGCGGTTTAAGACAATACAAGGCATTCTGGAAATAGGAAAAAACCCTCGCAGGAGAACAGATTATGCAGTCCGATATCTCTGAACCTCAACCGTCAAGAGCATCATCTGAGTTTGTTGATGATTCTGTTGCTCTCCCGAACCCCGAAGAAAGCCATCAAGAGGAAGATTCTGAGGAGTTAATCTGGTTTCACAGCGATTTTGAAGACTGTATGGAAATGTTCGCCGATATGGATACGGTGGCGGAATATTTGGGTCAACATAGTGGCTGGTTTTGTCGCTGTGCATTACCGATGAAAACAGTACCATTAGGAAATAATGCTTATGATTTATTAATTGGACGATTTGGAGCTTTTGGTTATCAAGTTGAGGCTCGGATAGGGTTAGAATTAGTGCCACCGGATGCAGAGGGAATTTATCGAATTCGGACTGTTCCCATACCTGATTATACTGCTCCTGGTTATGAGGTCAATTTTCAATCTACGATGACCTTAATAGAATTACCTACAGCCGAATTTTGTGCTGAACGAGGCATTAAATTAACTGAATGTCCGACTCAAATTATTGGAGCGAAATGGCACCTAGATTTGGCTGTCGGGGTACAAATTCCTAAGTTTATTCGTTCTAAGTCGGAAGGGTTAATTCAAAAAACCGGGGATACTTTACTCAAAAATATTGTTAAACAAGTTTCTCGGCGTCTGAGTGCAAAAACTCAACAGGATTTTCATACTAGCTTGGGGATTCCTTTCCCGAAACAACGCTGTTAAGGAGGGTTGACTGCTGAAAATAAGCTGTTAAGCTGTTCAGTATCTAAATTGGTCATGCAGAAATCTTGAATCTTATGCAGTGCGAGCGTCCTCG
>DMPJ01000123.1:0-706 GCA_003456035.1 Planktothrix sp. UBA8402 | reverse complement strand
CAATTTAGGTGCTTAACAGCTTATTCATTAGCGAGTACCGGACGCTCGCACTGCTGTCTGGCGTAAGCGCACGCGACTATATAAAAGCACCCCTGCCGGGTTTGGGTGTATTGACGTTTTTATATGCAAAGTCTTCTAGGTATTGTTTCCTATCAATGCTTGTCATCGGCTGTGTTTACCTGACTTAAACAATTGATTTATTGTTTAAGTCTCAATTCTTGGCTAAAAACCTCGATTTTAATAAGATTTGATTATATTTAAAATAAATCTATTTAGAATAAATAATGAATGATAAGCAAAACTTGATCACTCCCATTTAAAAAAAAATCATATTTAGCACTAAAAGGTAGTGACAATCTATAGATATGATGCTACTTTAGTATTTNNTAGACATAACGGCACGACTTAATTAACAATCAAGTCCTAACCCAAGTCACCCTGACCCCAGGGTAATGTTTTATCTAGTGACTACCGAAAAGCTAGATTCCTTTCCTTCAATAATTTAACTACTACAAAATTCATTTTGTNNAGTAGCAACCTATTTTTTCAACAGACGGGTTGTTAGGAGGTTTAATGTCTGAATTTTCAACAGGTTATTCTCGCAGAAAATTTTTAGTTACCGCCGGAGTTTCGGCGGCTAGTACCATCTTTTTAAAAGGATGTTTAGGCAACCCACCTGAACCCACAGCTAAGACAGGAAATTCAC
>DMPJ01000045.1:215-7755 GCA_003456035.1 Planktothrix sp. UBA8402 | reverse complement strand
GCTGCCCAGATGGACGGTGCTATTTTAGTGGTATCGGCGGCCGATGGCCCCATGCCCCAAACCCGTGAACATATCCTGTTAGCCAAACAGGTCGGGGTTCCCAATATCGTTGTCTTCATGAATAAAGAAGATATGGTGGACGATGCTGAACTGTTGGAATTGGTGGAACTGGAAGTCCGGGAACTGTTAAGCTCCTACGGTTTCGATGGTGATAATATCCCCATCGTTTCTGGATCGGCTAAAGAAGCTTTAGATTTCATGGTGACTAACCCCAAAACCATCGTAGGCGAGAATAAATGGGTAGATAAAATTTACAAGCTGATGGAAGAAGTGGATGCCTATATCCCCACTCCTGAGCGTGATATTGATAAGCCTTTCTTGATGGCCGTTGAAGATGTCTTCTCCATTACTGGACGGGGTACGGTGGCAACGGGTCGGATTGAACGGGGTAAAGTCAAGGTTGGCGATAACGTTGAACTGGTGGGAATTAGAGCGACTCGTGCTACCACCGTCACGGGTATAGAAATGTTTAAAAAGAGTCTGGAAGAAGGAATGGCCGGAGACAACGCTGGTCTTCTCTTACGCGGTATCCAGAAAGCTGATATTGAACGGGGTATGGTGATTGCTAAACCGGGTTCGATTACCCCTCATACCATATTTGAATCTGAAGTCTATATTTTGAAGGACACAGAAGGTGGACGTAAAACTCCTTTCTTCCCTGGTTATCGTCCTCAGTTCTATGTCCGGACAACGGATGTTACTGGAACCATTAAAACCTTTACCTCCGATGAAGGTGAGGAAGCCGAAATGGTTATGCCTGGTGACCGGATTAAAATGACGGTGGAACTGATCAACGCTATCGCTATTGAACAAGGGATGCGCTTTGCTATCCGGGAAGGTGGCCGTACTGTTGGTGCTGGTGTTGTCTCCAAAATTCTCAAGTAAGCTGCGATCGTGAATTAAAGCTGCAAAGTTGATGGTAAGGTTGCAGAAAAGTGGAAGGGTTTGATCCGGTTTCTGCACCTTATACCTGTCCATATTAAGTGACTGATCAAGCCGATAATCCTGAACCTAGAAAACTGAACACCCCATGGCAACTATTCAACAACAAAAAATTCGGATTCGTCTGAAAGCCTTTGATCGTCGTTTACTCGATACCTCTTGCGAGAAAATTGTAGATACGGCTAATCGGACTAGCGCTACTGCTATTGGGCCGATTCCCTTACCCACAAAACGCCGGATTTACTGCTTATTGCGTTCTCCCCACGTTGATAAAGATTCCCGGGAACACTTCGAGACTCGTACCCATCGTCGCATTATTGATATTTATCAGCCTTCTTCTAAAACCATTGATGCTCTGATGAAATTGGATTTACCCGCCGGGGTTGATATTGAAGTCAAACTTTAACTTTCTGTTTCAACTGTTCTAAACCTACTCAACCTGACCTTTCTATCCCCGGTTTTGAGTAGGTTTTTTGATATTTAGAAATTGACCCAATATCTGCTACGTTGTTAGTAGCTCTTACTTAACGGACAATGGCGTCATTTTCCTCAATTGCTGTTCGAGAACTTCCTCTGTTTCCGCTACCGGAAGTGGTTTTATTTCCAGGTAGACCCCTGCCTCTGCACATTTTTGAATTTCGTTATCGGATTATGATCAATACTATCCTGAATGCGGATCGCCGTTTTGGGGTGTTGATGTTTGATCCGAATCAAGGTCAAGTCGCTACTGTTGGTTGCTGTGCGGAAATTTTACAATACCAACGTTTACCCGATGATCGGATAAAAATGCTGACTTTGGGGACTCTTCGATTTCGAGTATTAGAAACTGTTCGGGAAAAGCCTTATCTTGTGGGTTTGGTGGAATGGATCGAAGATGAACCCACCCAACAGGATTTAAGACCTATGGCAACGGAAGTGGAGCGTTTGTTGCGCCATGTAGTTCATCTATCGGGAAAGTTAATGGAACAAAATGTTGAACTTCCTGATGATATCCCTAGTTTACCAACGGAACTCTCCTACTGGGTCGCTAGTAATCTCTATGGAGTCGCAACCGAACAACAAACCCTATTAGAAATGCAGAATACCGTCGCCCGTTTGGAAAGGGAAGTGGAGATTTTAACTTCAACCCGCAACCATTTAGCCGCCCGGACTGCGTTAAAGGATGCCTTAGATTAACTCACAATTTATAGCAGTCGCGCCTGGTAATTAGGCTACAGATCCCCCCTAACCCCCCTTTTTAATGGGATTAGGGGGGATCATCTGTAGCGTTAATAACTAGATTTCAGATAAATTCCTGATCACAACCGGGGGGTTTTGGTGCGTGCGTTTACACTTACGCACCCTACGGGTTAACGACTCGGAGGTAAAGATAACGGTTGTTGAGAGGGAGATTTTCGATTAGAATAATTACCGTTTTTTTCAACAATAGACCCCAATTGATTATCTTCAAAAATCAGGGGATCAGAAGATAAAAATAACTCCCTAATCATTCTAGCAGTGGCTCGTTGGGCTAATTCTCCGGCTACTTTTTGACTCAGGTGTTGCACTTCTGGTTTAACCATTAAACCTGGAACACGCTGCACTAATAACATCGGATCAAATCCTTTAGTTTCTTGGAGAATACTAACAATACGTTGAATATGTTCTAAGTTATTTTGATCGGTGGTCGGTTGGGGTGCTGTGGTTGGAGTTGAGGAGACTTTTACACCCATCCATTCCGCTACTTTAGATTGGGCTGTAGTCAACGCATTGCGAGAGGCTAGATCAATACCTTTAACCAACTCATGGGCTAACTGTTCTCGAATCAATTCTCCCCTTTCTGAAAATAAAAATTCCAGGGTTTGATCCAGAACTTGATTAATATCATAATCCTCACTATTTTGGGCATTTTTAAGTAAATTTTCTAAACGATTCCATCGGAATGATCCATCTTTAAACAATAAATCTTTTAAGGATGTTCTTAACTCAATGGCAGGATCAGTTAATAATCTTTTCGCCACATAAGGATAGGCTTTACTTAAAACTTTAAAATTGGGATCAACATTAATTGCAATCCCTTCTAATGTCACCAAAGACCTAATAATTAACGCATAATAGGCCGGAACTTGGAAGGGATACTCATACATTAATTCCGAGAGTTGATCCGTAATACTTTTAAAATTCAGTTCGGCAACGCTCGCCCCCAACGCATTACTAAACACTTCTGCTAAAGCCGGAATAATCGGAGTTAAATCGGTATCAGGAGTTAAAAATTCTAACTTCACATAATCTTTTGCTAATCCTTCAAAATCTCGATTAACTAAATGCACAATAGCCTCTAATAACCCATAACGTTGATAGGGTTTGACCTCACTCATCATGCCAAAATCAAGATAGACTAATTTCCCTTCAGGACTAGCTAATAAATTACCTGGATGGGGATCGGCATGGAAAAAACCATGTTCTAATAATTGCCTTAAAGAACATTGTACCCCCACTTCTATTAAATAACGAGCATCAATTCCTTGGGCAGTAACTTCTTCTAAATTTGTTAATTTAGTACCATTTATCCACTCCATTGTCAATACCCGTCGCCCAGTATAACCCCAATAAATTTTAGGCACATATATATCTGGAATATTGCCGTATAATTGTCTAAATCTTTCGGCATTTCTGCCTTCATGGTTGTAGTCCATTTCTTCATAAATTCTCTGCCCAAATTCATCCATGATCGCAACTAAATCACTACGGATAAACTTAAACCTTTTCTTTGCCCACTGTGCTATAGTTCGCAGAATATAAATATCCAGGGCAATACTTTCTGATAAACCCGGACGCTGAACTTTTACCGCCACGGTTTCTCCGGTTTTTAATTTGCCTTTATAAACCTGTCCTAATGAAGCCGCAGCTAAGGGATCATGGCTTAATTCTGCATAGATATTTTCCGGGCGATCGCCTAATTCTTCTTCAATAAATTGATAGGCAAGTTGATTCGGAAAAGGAGGCAATTGATCTTGTAATTTGGTTAATTCATCTAAATATAAAGCTGGCATGACGTCAGGTCGGGTGGATAAAGCCTGTCCAACTTTAATAAATGCCGGGCCTAGTTCGGTTAATGTGGTTCGCAGTTGAATCGCCCGTTTGTGATCGGTTTTAACTTTTTTTCCCTGTTTGCGATCTAACCATAATCCTAGGGCGAAGGAGCCAAGTTTCCAAATAATTCTGAATAGGCGTCTCCAGACTTGGAACACCCGGGAATGGTAATAGTCAGCAATGGCAATGGGATCGTAGCGTAACGCCAGTTGATCAGATTCATTGGGGATATTTCCCTCGGTTGGTTGGGTCTGGGGATGATGTTCGTCAATGGATTTTGAAGAAACATCAATGGTTGCCGGGGAAAATGATCCGTTTGCTTCGAGTTGGGTGATAGTCATGGGGTGAATCTAAATCAAGCCGGGGCTGAGTTTTGAATTATATATGAACTATTGTAACAATATTCTAATTAGAGGTGGGATTTCTTCCCCATTCCCCATTCCCCGATAGAATATTTCTTATCTTCCCCATTGCCCATTCCCTATTCCCCATTCCCCCGCAATTTGGGGGGTTTGGGGGGCTATTCCCCATTGCCCATTGCCCATTCCCTATTCCCCTCTAAAATTATGACCGATGTATATTTGATTCGTCATGGTATTGCAGCAGAACGGGGAACTGATGAAAATGATGATCAACGTCCTTTAACAACAGAGGGCGATCGCAAAACCCGCCAAGTTGCAACTCGTTTGAAACAACTAGAATTGCAATTTGATCAGATTCTTACCAGTCCCCTAATTCGCGCCCGTCAAACCGCAGACATTCTCAAAGCCGTAGGATTATCCTCTAAACTAGAAGAATTTCCAGCCTTAGCTCCCGGTGGCAATATTGATGATTGGATGACTTGGTACAAAAATTGGCTACCAACGGGGGGAAAAAGTTTAGCATTAGTTGGACATCAACCCGATTTAGGTAATTGGGCAGAATTATTAATTTGGGGACAGACAAAAGAATCCTTAATTGTCAAAAAAGCCGGGATTATTGGAATTACTCTCTCCACCACTTCCCTAGGTAACGGTCAACTATTCTGGCTAACTCCCCCTAAATTTTTGCTGACCGGGCGGTGAGAAAATTAATTAAGAATCCCTAGGAATTGAGCGACGGTACATTTCACATAAATGGGCAATGGTGTCAATTAAAGTCAATCGGTAGTCTAATAAAACATCTTCGCTTCTACCTTCTAATTTAAGCTGTTTAGCAAAATTATCCATCAACTCCATGTGAATTTCCACAATTCGGGTGACTGGAACATCAGCAAAAAAAGCTAAATTTACATATTCATCAATTTTATTATTCAGAGTTTGATCTGCGGAAAAATAACTCAGAATAATCTGGCGATATTTTGTTTTTAACTGATCAATAAATTCCTGTCGTTCGCTAGGAGTAAGATTACGAATAAAATTCTGAGGACTTCTTTTATAGTAAACACCCAAATATCCCAATCGCTCATGGAGTTTACTAACTAGGCGACGTTGTTGACGGATAATAAAATTTGTTAGCTCTGTAGGAGCATTGCCCCCAGTAGACTGTTCGGTGAGGCGAGCCGTAATCGCATGGGTAATAAACTGACTAATGGCTTGATCAATATAACCTGAAATCTGATTTAGTTGATGATCTGTGATTCGCACCTCGGTACTGTGGTAAAACTGCGAGGAATCTTCCCCAGGTTTGGAAGTGTCAGAAGAATCGGTTGTTTGAGTTAAAGTTTCTAACGGTTGGGGGGGTGTTGTAATCATAACCACCGGAACAGAAATAGATTGCTCCTCAAGGTATTGACTGAGGACGAGGAAATCTGGATTATCCTCAAGAACAATACAATCGAGTTGGTGTCTTTCTTGAGCCATGAATTGGAGGAATGTTTCAACAGACTGGATTTGCACTGCCGTATAGCTATCATTTTGTAAATGAGACATGACGATACTCGCCAGCCCCGGGGTCGGCAGAAAAACGCCGATTGATAGCTGTGGACGCCAAACTGTCGGAGAAGTTTGAACTAAGTTTTCACCGAACAAATCAGTCAGAGCCAATCTCTCCATTGCTAAGATTCTTGAATCGTAGATAACATTAAATCACAAATTGTAACTAATCTTTAACTATTGCTCAGAAAAATTCTGCTATTCGGATCAAGAACATATTTCAACATTTTCCTTATCATCGGTGAGTCCGAGAGATGATGGAGAATAACGGGCGTTCTTAAGAGCACCCCTGTCGTTAGTGGAGAAGGTGATTTCTATGCCATCCTTGAGATATGCCTATTTTCCGGGCTGTGTTGCCCAAGGTGCTTGCCGGGAACTGTATCAGTCTACACAAGTTCTTTCCGAAGCGTTAGGTATTGAACTAATTGAACTGAAAAAGGCATCTTGCTGCGGTTCGGGAACCTTCAAAGAAGATTCCCGACTGTTGGAGGATACCGTCAATGCGCGTAATATTGCCTTAGCAGAAGAACTAAATTTACCCTTACTGACCCATTGCAGCACCTGTCAGGGGGTTATTGGTCACGTTGATGAACGCTTAAAAGAATTTCAGGAAAATGATCCGGCTTATATTGAAAAGGTGAATGGGTTACTGAGTAAAGAAGGCTGTTCACCCTATAAAGGGACAACGGAAGTTAAACACCTGCTGTGGGCCTTAGTTGCGGATTATGGTTTAGCCGAAATTGAACGCCGAGTCACTCGCAAACTATCGGGTTTGAAGTGTGCTGCCTTTTATGGCTGTTATCTCCTCCGTGCTCAAACCCATTTGCCCTATGATGACCCCCATCAACCGGAATCAATGGAAAACCTATTTCGGGCTGTGGGAGCAACTCCGGTCTATTATCGGGGGAGAACCCAATGTTGCGGTTGGCCATTGGCAAGTTACGCTACGGAATCCGCCTTTCAAATGGCCGGAAAACAAATTCAGGATGCTATTGACAATGGTGCAGATTGTATGGTAACGCCCTGTCCCTTGTGTCATCTGAATTTAGATTCTCGTCAACCGGAAGTAGAAAAAGTTATCGGTCGTCCCTTGGGTTTACCTGTTCTCCATCTTCCCCAATTAGTGGCCCTGGCCCTGGATATTGACCCCAAACAACTGGGTTTAGACCGCCATGTTGTTTCCACAAAGTCGGTTTTGGACAAAATCAGATAGTTGACAGTTGACTGTTGAGTGTTAACCGTCAAGGGGGGAAATATTACATTGTTTAAAGTTTTATCGCCTTATGTGTATTGGCCGTGAAACACTGGGGTATTGTGATGCAATATATGGGATGATTCCGCTCATATTAGCTGGACTTCTAACCTGTATTTAGGGCAGAACTTGTAACATTTTGATATCTACTGGAGAAATCATTCAATGTCTCATNNCAGTCAAAATTTACGATACCTGTATCGGCTGTACTCAGTGCGTTCGCGCTTGCCCCACTGACGTCCTGGAAATGGTTCCCTGGGATGGTTGCAAGGCGGCTCAGTTAGCTTCCTCTCCCCGCACC
>DMPJ01000045.1:0-188 GCA_003456035.1 Planktothrix sp. UBA8402 | reverse complement strand
TGTGAAACTGCCTGTCCTACAGACTTCCTGAGTATTCGGGTTTATCTCGGTGCTGAAACAACTCGTAGTATGGGTCTAGCCTACTAAACTCTGCCTCAAAGCGGGTGTTTATCTCAATCCATAATGTATTGCTTTCACCTGGAAGGGTACAGTGGGTTCAATCTTCACGGAGGGGGGAAATTCCACCC
>DMPJ01000569.1 GCA_003456035.1 Planktothrix sp. UBA8402 | reverse complement strand
CCGAATACATATATAGGAGCAAGACGTTGCTTGGTGCGGAACCGAGTTGGTACTGGATGCTTAGGCGTTGCGGTATCTATTTGCGGTGCGTGCGATCGGATAATACCGCACTGACAATCGCAAATACTTGAGAGCAGGCAAAATTATTAGAGGCTAAACCATGACTCAAAACCTGAATAATGCTTTGAATGGTCTGAGTGATGAACTAAAACGTCATCGCCGCAGTACCGAGCCTTATGACCATGTTGACGACGATCTTCACGATAAAGACTATCTTCACGATGAGGAAGATCATCACGATGAAGACGATCATCACGATGATTATGTTTGTGGCGGTTACGACCACGATGATGACCACGATGACGGAAATTGTGATAGTGATGATGACGGAGGTTGTGATGGTGGTGATGACGGACACGACTGATAAATTTCAACCTTGCTATTGCTAATAAACATAATTTGAGTGCATGAGGTTATATGCCAGTCCCCTATCTCTTTGTGGCTATAAGTGGATTTATGACCATGACTGCCAGCAGAATTATATCAGTGGTTGCTAGTAGAAAGCTCACCGACAAGTCCTCCAAGGGAAAGCAGTCTAATCCACCTGATAAAAGTGATTTAGTGAGGCGAGATGAGCGATCGCGTAAAGCTGAAGCTGAGTATTTACGCGGTAAAACCCAAAGAGAGGAGGAATTGCTTAATATTCAAGCTGACCTTGCTAATATGAGGGAAGTTGAAGTACGAGCAAACATTGAAATTGCCAAAGCACAAGCGGAACGAGAAGATCGCGCCCTTGAAATTTCCGAACGAACCTTACAACTCAAAAAGCAAGAATTAGACTTAGCAAAAAGTCGTTTAAAACAGGAGGTAAAGATCGCCGAATGTCAGAGAGAACAGGTAGAAAAAGCCTTACGACTACGGGAAAGAGAACTTCAACTAATGGAAGAAGAACTCACCGAAAGACGTAACTTGAGTTATTTGTATCTCGATATTTTGCGCGAACAAGAAGCCCTGAAAATTGCCCTGAAAATCACAGAAATTCAGTCTCATTGGGATTGGAAAAATTGGGCAGGGATTATTAGCCGTGAGGAAATGCAAAAAATCTTAATAGAAGGACAGAAAAAGCATCGTTTACTGATGATGATTTCTCCCCCTGATATAGAAGATTGTCCAGAATTTAATACCCATCTACAAAAAGAGGTCAGAAGTGAAGTTAAAGAATTTCTGGAAAAATATTATCCTCTTAATGATGATGTTTGTCCAGTAGAATATTACGGTAAGTTTTTCAAGACTTCAATTTTTGATGCGGAGGTAAAACAATTATCAAGTGATTTATCACCAGTTCCTACAGCAGTCATTTATAGTGATATTACCGACCAAAAGGTTTACTTTCATGTTACCTTTTGGGGTTTAGAAGAATCTCTGTCAGTGACACTACCTTGGAATTGGAAAGAAGAACAACAAAAATTGATGTCAGAGGGTTTAAGTGAAGAAGATAGTTTGCAAACAGTTCGGCAATCAATTGTTAAAATTCATCAATTGGTAGCAGCATTTTTAGCGGATTTGTACTATCTTAATATTAATCCACTGCATCAACCGCGTCTATTTGAAATGGAAGCAGATATTCCTATAGAATGGATGCAAACTAACTTAGGGATACTCAGAGAAATTCAGCAACAGAAATTAGCTGAGTATCAAGCAGAGTTAGAAAAGCAAAAAATTCCTGTAATTCAACGTTTTGTTTATGAGAAGTTTAACCAATTGTAGTTAGGAGTTAACCCATGTCTAACAATCCATTACAAAATCTCAAAATGCTCTTTCAAAATCGTCCTGAAGTTCTCAGAATGTTAGATGCAAGAGAGCTAGATTTAGCAGGTTTAGAATCAGCAGCTTATATTCGAGAACAAAAGAAAAGAAAATTATATCCTGAACCTGTTAATTTTTATGCAACAGGTCGTACAGGAGCCGGGAAAACATCACTGGGAAATACCTTATTAGATATGGGAACAGGTAAACCACCAATGGAATCTCACGGCCATCAAGATTGTACCAGTAGTGTACAGTATTTCCAGCTTGCCAGTAATTTGCGCTATTTTGACTTACCTGGTGCCGGAAGTGATGAGGCATTTGAAAACATTAATCGAGTCGCTTTGCTCATTGAACAACTTAAATACGAATCTCCTGTAAACCAATTAAAAGTTTTGGATTTTTCTGAATATGAAACTAAAGGAGTTCAAGTAGAAAATATTCCGATTCAACAATGGCAATCTGACCAGAATCAAAAATTTGTTGGAGCAGATGTAATTTTGTATGTAGTTGCTCCTCATATGCTGTTTGATCGTAATGATCGATACTACTTGACAGCATTGCTAGAATCACAAACACAAAGAAGTCAAAGTCCGAAGATTATCTTTGCTCTCAATATTCACAGAACTAAAGATGGTCAATCAAAACCTACGCCAGAAAATCTACAAGATGCCCGCAAAATTATTACAGAAATCTACCAAAAATTTTACCCAAACAACCCAAACAAAACTCCTCCTATCGTTGAAATTGACTCTTTAACAGGGACAGGAATTAGTCAGATTACAAAATTGATTTGCGATATTTTGCCATTTGAAAAAATTGGCAATATGCAGCAAGTCCTCAAAGATGAGCTAAAAGAAGTTGCTAAAAAAGAACGCAGTCGGCGTTATCGACAAGCACTAATTTATATTGCCAGCCGTTTAGCCACTGAACGAGTCGATACGCCTTTAGGTAAAGGGATTTTGAATGAGGCTTATGCTGCGGTTTGTGATTATGGTATTAGTATCTTTTTAGAAGAAGATGCTCGTGCTGAAATCGAAAGAGAATTGTATCAATTAGTAGATGAGTTGGCGGCTCAAACTAAAACATCTCGTGCTAAAGCAATTGAAACAATGGTTGACGTTGTTGAGTACAAACCAGAAAAGGAAGAAATAATTGCAGGTTGGGATCAGGAATATGAAGATGTAGAAGTGCCAGATGTTGAAATAGATTACCGGGAAAAAACACAATCAAGAGTTGAAACTGTTGACGCAGGGCGATCGGCAGGTCGCATTGCTGGTGGTACTGCTGTTGGTGCATTAGCAGGTTTAGGGGGATTAGCGGCTGGTTTAATGGCTTTAGCCGCTGCTGGTGTTACGGTAGCAACAGGTGGACTAGCAGCCCCTCTTGCTGCTGCTGTAATTGGTGGTGCTGTAACAGGTGGTGCAATGGGGAGTAAAAAACAAACGAAACAAGTTACTGTCAACGAGGATGTCATAGAACCTGTCGTCAAAAAAGTTACTAAAATGGAAAGGCGTTTAGCTGGTATGAAAGCGCGGAAAGAAGAGGTCACTAAAAATGTTCCTTACACCGTTCAAAAACTCAAAAAAGTTGGTGAAGAGTTCATTCAAGGTGGTTATCCTGTTGTTGAAAATTTATTAGCTATTGGTTTGGGAATTGAAAGTGCTAATTCCTCTACTGATTTGCAGATCGATTTTGATTTTGAAGAAGCCGTCAAGTTAGGTCAACAACAAGTACAAGCTAATTTGAGTCGTTATCAAAACCAAATCAATCAATTAGCAGAAAGTAACAATCCTGACATAGCAGAAGCACAAATTATCAAAATTTTAGAAGGTGCTTTACTGAACTAATTTTTTTCTCAGTAGAGTAGGTAGATAATGCCTACTCTGCTACGAAAATTCATTTGATTAACTGACAAATACAAAATCAATCGAGGTAATCAAACATGAAATTAACAGCAACAGAACAAGGCTTATTGATCCCTAAAGAAATATTAGGGGAAAATCAAGAATTTGAGATCATTCAAGAACATGGAAAAATTATTGTTACTAGCATCAAACCAACATCTTCTATTTGGGATTTAGGTTCAAATCCTGTGGAATGTGATGTCAAAGATGGCGCAATTAACCACGATAGTTATCTGTATAACCAATGAAAAATATCTATTTTTTGGACACAAGCTATATTCTAGCTCTGGAAATAAAAAATGAAGATGCTCATCAACAAGTATTACAAAATTGGACTAATTTAGCAAAATCTAAACCTTTTTTAGTAACAACAACATACATTTTTGATGAAATTGTCACTTTTTTTAATAGTCGAAACCTTCATTATAAAGCAGTTGAAGTTGGTAATCGACTATTAGAAAGTCCTGATATAGAATTAATCGAAGTTGATAGAACTTTATTTAATGAGGGATGGCAATTTTTTCAAAAATATAAAGACAAATCTTATTCTCTCACTGATTGTTTATCGTTTATCGTTATGCAAGAACGAGAGATTGTTACAGCTTTAACCTTAGATCATCATTTTCTTCAAGCTGGATTTCAAATTTTACCATCATAAATTAAGTACAAACAACAGGGAATTAATTTTATGTATTTCCAACTGACTCCTCCATCCATTTCTAAAATTCGTGCTAAGTTTATCATTGAAAAACTCAGCAATTTTCCTCAAAATATCAGTTCAATCAATATCTTTGCAACTGGAAGAACTCATAGTGGTAAAACGACATTAGGGAATCGTTTATTAGGAATTGATTACTTTTTGTCAACAGGTCGTCAAGACTGTACTAAAGAAATCAATCTGATTGAATTTCCTGTTGGATTAAAATATTTCGATCTTCCGGGAGTATGTAGTGATGACAGATTAGAAAATTATAACAGAATTGCACTAGATATTAGTCAAGTTGAAGAATTCCCCTATGTAGATGAGGTGACTTTAGCAAGATACAAAGAGAATCAGTCTCCTTCTGAGCATAATTTGAGCATTAGTCACTATGCAAGTCTAAATTTTAAACCTGATTTAGTCTATTATTTGATTGCTCCAGATAAACAATTTGCTAGAGGCGATCGCAAATATCTCAGAGATTTGTTAAAGCGACATCAAAACATTATCTATGTCTTCAATATGTTTGTCAACAAACAAACAGGAATTAGTTATTCAGCAACAGAAGAAAATATCTCTGACGCAATTAGCCAGATTCTCAAAGTTCATAATAATATCTTAGGGGAAAATCACAGACATGTAATTGTGGGTGTAAATTGTTGGACAGGAGAAGGAATCTCAGAATTATTACATCAATCTCAACAGATGTTATCAGGTGAAAAAGGTAAAATATTTGAACAATTAATTCAATATCAACAACAAAAAACGCCTGATGAGTATGTTAATCAAGTTAAGCGAGAATTAATCAGATTGTACGCTCATGCTGCTTGTGAAAGAGCAACAGGGAGTGATACCTGCGATCAACCTTTACATAAAATATGTTACACACTCTTTGATTTTCTCGGAAGATTACCCATCCAATCTGGACAATCGGATAACTCAATTTATGAACAAGTAAATACCATTGTTAATCAAGTTTTTTCTAATCCCAGTCAAGCAAGTAAAACCGAATCCCTAGAGGATAAAATGGATTATGTTCAGCGAGGACTTAATTATATTCTCAACGAAGGAATTGACTCTTTTAATGAACTAATTAAAACCTACATATTTGACCTACAAAAACAAGGACATGAACTCGAATCACAAGAAATTGAAGAATGGAAACAAAAGAAAGAATCTGACGGACAAGAATCAGAGTCAAAATGGAATCTAATTTTATCAAAAATTGAAGATTTTAACCGGATTAATAATTCTCTTGAGTCACTTGATCAAGAAATTAATAATACTGTCGAAAAACTTAAACCTCGTATAGAAGCTCATGATTCTCGTTATGTTGACATTTTATCACGCCGTCAGAGCTTAAACTCTCGTATTGATCGATGGAAAGATCGACTAGATCGATATAATGCTAATATTCAGAGAATTAATCGCAGTTCTGCAAGACTGACTTATGAAGCTAAACAGTCAATTGAGCAAGAAAGTGATTATCTTGATCGGGAAAGAAGTGCTATTAAATCCGAGGATAGTTATATTGATTCTTTGGTGAAAGATTGGCAACGAGAAGATGAGCGTATTGACGTAGAAAAATCAAAATTTAAGGATAAAGTTGACAACTTGAATCAAAAGATACAAACTCGCGATCGTCAAAGAAAGTTAATTCAAGAACAGCTAAAAGAACATAACGAATTTGAGAAAAATGCTCAAGACGAAAGGAATTTTTGGTTTGAGTTAATCAAGGCTTTTGAGGATGAATTAAATTCATTGTATCAAAGAGTTGATATCAGAATTGATGAGATGAATGTTCACATACAAGAAATTAAAAATCGTCTATCAGAAAATCATTTTGAACAATTCCCATCTATGGAAGATGCAATTAATGAGCTACAGGAAGTCATTAATCGCTGTATTGATGAAATGAATGTCTTTGAAAATCAAATCTTCACTTTTCATCAAGAGATTAATGCTTGTATTTTCAAGTTAACCATTAATAAAATGGTCACTCAAGTTTTACAAAAAACGACAGAGCATTATTTTGACGAAACAGGTCAATTTGAATATAGAGGGAGTCACTATAATTATTTCCGTCAACACGGAATTACTCTTGGATTAGCTCTAACGAGGATGACTCTACTTGGCATGGAAGAAGAGTACGAAGAGTTTTATAATAGTTTATTGCGTAAAGTTGAGAAATTGGGTCATTTTCCCGATCATCCAGTAGAAAGTAAAATGCTCAGTTTGTTAGAATCAAATATTAATTCATTATTCGATTCTTCTTTTGATGAGGTAATTCGACAAGCTGTTTTATAGTCATCGCTTTTAGTCCGCAATCCTGCATCAACTGTTGTTGTAACATCTATCCCGTAACGACGCAAACCGCGCGCAATATTAGAGTCAATATGTTCGTCTCAATGAAAACGAATTTGCTCACTCACCTCTGGTTGCTCTCAGTTTTTCTTGTAACGGAGATGGTGGACTATTGCGCTTTAATTCTTCCACAATCGCTCGACTTTCAGCAGTGCGACGATCGATTTCTTCTCTACGATCGTAATAATAGGTCATTGCTGCATGAACCGAGGCTAGTGGCAGATCGTACTTTCCCGCGATTTCTTCTATAGAAATCCCCATTTTGAGGTACATTTCGGCGATATGTGCTACAGCAATTCGATGACCGAAAATGCACGGTTTACCACCAAGCACCCCAGGCGTGATTTCAATATGTTCTGTGATGACGGATTCCTTAGACATTATAGTAAAAAACTCTTAATAGGTAATGTTTAAGCTCTTTAATGTTAGCACAAATAGATGGAGATCGTGAAGCGAAACCATCCCGAATCCGAAAGGGCGATCACACTTTTATCAATCAATAAAAAATTATAGGTTTGTTTAACTACAAGTCTAAACATGATAAGCAGTAATAGCAACAGTTCCATCAGCACTGTAAATAGCTTCAATGCGTCTAAAAGTAGAATGATTCCACCACACTTTCAGACGATTTCCCTGAGCCGGAGCCGTACCAATTTTACCGTAGCCTGCTGTCAATAAAATTAACTCAAATTCTGTACAAGGCAAAGTTTTCAGAGTAATTTGAGGGATACCATCAAGCTTATGCTGATCAAGGGTCATAACTACCTTGATAAGTGCTATAAATCCGGTATCCAGGAAATACTAAAGCAATGCCAATGGGACTATGAATTGTCCCCGGATAACTGTCTTCTGGCAAACTACCTCCAATCCGAATTTTGATCGCACCCAGCCAAATGTATAACCCTGGAATTAAAGTATCTAAACTATAGGCGATCGCTCGCATTTTAATATCGGCGGAATTAATCGGTTTTAAAGACTGCGGCTTTTCAGGTTTAGAAATAGACATGGNNATAACTTAAGTTTCACTTTTAAATTGTTAAGCTTATTTTACTATTTTGTCGCGATCGCATCTCTCCCATCCCCAATCAGAAGGGGGCGGGTTTAGTTAGGTTATTAGTTAGAATCAAAGAATTGTTGAGAACCCGCCCCTACAGGATGGTTGATCATTAATTATCAACTCAGTTTCATAGTGCAGAACTAAAATTCCATCTTTTGAATATTCCCGCTTTTTGTTACAATCTGTAAACAAACGCTTAAGGTAAAGGGCAGTCTAACAAATGCGGGTTGCGATCGCAGGAGCAGGTTTAGCGGGCATGGCTACGGCAATTGACCTCGTAGATGCCGGACACGAAGTAGAGATTTTTGAATCCCGTCCCTTTGTCGGGGGTAAAGTCAGCAGTTGGATAGACACGGAAGGCAACCATATTGAAATGGGGTTGCACGTCTTTTTTGGCTGCTACTATAACTTATTTGAACTGATGAGAAAGGTGGGGGCGATTGACAACCTCCGATTAAAAGACCATACTCACGTTTTTGTCAATACCGGGGGAAAAACCGGAAGTTTGGACTTTCGCTTCTTTACTGGGGCACCCTTTCACGGGTTGAAAGCGTTTTTCACTACCTCCCAACTCTCGGTGATTGATAAATTGCAAAATGCGATCGCTTTGGGAACTAGCCCAATTGTCCGAGGGTTGGTAGACTTTGAAGGAGCGATGAGGACTATCCGCGAGTTAGATAGAGTTAGTTTTGCCGATTGGTTTCGCAGTCATGGGGGTTCTGAGGGTAGTTTA
Organism: Planktothrix sp. UBA8402; assembly: GCA_003456035.1. Taxonomy (GTDB): domain Bacteria; phylum Cyanobacteriota; class Cyanobacteriia; order Cyanobacteriales; family Microcoleaceae; genus Planktothrix. The sequence goes on along the minus strand of DMPJ01000569.1, from coordinate 1,042 downwards.
AAACGAATGTGGAACCCGATTGCTTATGCCTTAGGATTTATTGATACTGAGAATATTTCTGCTCGGTGTATGTTGACGATTTTCTTATTTTTTGCCACCAAAACAGAGGCGTCTGTGTTGCGAATGTTGGAGGGATCTCCGGCGGAATATTTGCATAAACCCATTGTGAATTATTTGGAACAAAGGGGTGTGAAAATTCATACCCGGCGTCGAGTTAGAGAAATACAATTTTCAGAAATAGAAGGTAAAACTTATGTGACTGGAATGGTAGTAGCAAAAGGGGAAACCGAGGAAACAATTATTGCCGATGCTTATGTTTTTGCCGGGGATGTTCCGGGGGTACAAAAAATGATTCCTGCGGTTTGGAGAAAATGGCCGGAATTTGATAATATTTATAAGTTAGAAACTGTTCCTGTAGCAACGGTACAACTGCGTTTTGATGGTTGGGTGACGGAATTAAATGATCCCGAAAAACGTCAACAACTTAAAGCGGCGGCGGGGATTGATAATTTATTATATACGGCCGATGCGGATTTTTCTTGTTTTTCTGATTTGGCTTTATCGAGTCCGGCGAATTATTATCGAGAGGGAAATGGTTCTTTATTGCAGTTAGTTTTAACCCCTGGTGATCCTTTTATTAAACAAAATAATCAGGAAATTGCCCAACACGTTTTAAAACAAGTTCATAATTTATTTCCTAGTTCCAGGGAACTAAATATGACTTGGTATAGTGTGGTTAAATTAGCTCAATCTTTGTATCGAGAATCCCCTGGAATGGACGCCTATCGTCCGGCTCAAAAAACTCCGGTTGCTAATTTCTTTTTAGCCGGAAGTTACACACAACAGGATTATATTGATAGTATGGAAGGGGCAACTATTACTGGAAAACGGGCGGCTAAAGCTATATTAGAAACTGATTTTTCCGAGCTTAAACCTTCTCCGGTTGTGGCTGGATAATTGAGAATTTCATAAATAATTATTAGCCGAAAAATTATGTTTTTGACTAATAATTATTTAGGATAAATATTGCAGTGTCAGCGTC
>DMPJ01000056.1:4692-11103 GCA_003456035.1 Planktothrix sp. UBA8402 | reverse complement strand
CGCTCGTTTCCACACTCCCATCCTGACTTTATGAAACTATTAATTAGCAATGATGATGGGGTTTTTGCCCAAGGAATTCGCAGTTTAGCCAACGGTTTAGCCCAAGTGGGGCATGAAGTAACGGTGGTTTGTCCCGATCAAGAACGCTCGGCAACGGGTCATGGTTTAACCTTACATCATCCGATTCGCGCTGAACAAGTAGAGGATGTGTTTGCCCCGTCGGTAACAGCCTGGGCCTGTTCGGGAACTCCCGCCGACTCGGTGAAATTGGGACTATTTGGGCTGATGGAAACCCCGCCGGATCTGGTTTTAGCCGGAATTAATCATGGGCCGAATGTGGCAACGGATATTCTGTACTCCGGGACAGTTTCGGCGGCCATGGAAGGGTTAATTCAAGGAATTCCCAGTATTGCTTTTAGTTTAGGAAGTTATGCGTCTCGTGAGTTTCAAGGGACGGTGGAATTTGCCCAACAGTTAATTCACACCCTAGAAAAAAATCCCCTACCCGAAGCAATGTTACTCAATGTTAATGTTCCAGGTGTCCCACTCCCAGATATTCGGGGGGTAGTTATTACCCGTCAAGGAATTCGTCGTTATGTTGATATTTTGGAAAAACGTATCGACCCTAGGGGAAAAACCTATTATTGGTTGACCGGAGAATTAATGGAAGATGTAGAACTGTTAAATGAACCCTCGGAATTAGATGAGTTTATGACTGATGTTCATGCTTTACGTCAAAATCTGATCACCATTACCCCCCTACAATATAACCTCACCCATGTTACAGAATTACAAAAGTTACAAACCTGGTCGCAGATGTTAAGAATTAACAATTAAAAATCTGCTCTACAAATGTTAACGTTTCTCCGGTGACAAACTCTCCCACCTTAGAGGTAGACTAGAATTAATATAAAGCAACAAACATAACTCTCAGCCCTTGCTGTTGCCATGCCACCAAGTTTCCATAAACCCTTATTTTTCTAAGTTTGAGTCCAGTTATTATGAACGCAGATACCTTTAACACTCATTCTGTTACTTGCCCAATTTGCCATCATACTAGCATTTTGCCTTCAATCGGAATGTTAGGGGGACTCTTTACTTGCCCTCACTGCCATACCCATTTTGTTATGAGTCATAGTGGTCATTATGTGCGAGATCCCTTTTGTCTTCAGCAGTGTGCCGTAGCCCAAATGCTTCGACGTCAAAGTCATCCCTTTGCCCGAATTCTCCGAGATTTAAGCTTAACCAGAGGATTACCACTTTTAGCAGTTATTAGTAGTATTTTATTCCTCGGAATAGCCATTACCATTAATGAAAAATTAAACTTAAATAATCAAAGCCTAGATTCTCAAGTAGAACCTATACCCCGTTCTTCTTCATCTGATCCCTATTAATGGAATTGCGAATTACGAATTATGAATTACGAATTACGAATGGGTAATAGTGGTTTATTTTTCGATTAATTAATTAACAGTTAACGGGTAGGGGCGGGTTCTTTTAGAGCTTTGTTAATCACCGCGCATCTCGATGAACCCGCCCCTACAAATGATAACTGATTAAAAACTAATCGTCAAATAACCATTTTGAAACTTTGCCCCGGTCACAGGTTTTCCAGTTAAAGCCGGGGGAAGGAAGATGTTCCGCCGTTGATCTCCGGCCTCTATCGTGACTTCTGGGCCGTATTGGGTCAGCTTGACTTGTTTTTTGTCAAAACTGGGTAGAAACAGACTTACCTTGCGTTGCTGCACATCAATATCAATTGGTTTTGGAGCTAACCCAGCCTGGGTAAAATCGGGTAAAGACTCGATCAGAAGTTGCCAATTTTGATCCAAACGTTTAGGAATTACACTCACCTTTAATGGATCAAATGCTTCTGTAATTGCCTCTGTTAGTGAAGTTTGGTTTAACAAGACCCCGCCAACGGTGAGTCCGACCTGTTGAGCACTCCCCCATAAATATCTAGCCGTGGCGATCGCGACTTGATCTTGATTACTAACTAAATAAGCCGCCACTCGTTGAGGATTAGATACCGCCACTCTCCCTTTCTCCAAGATATTATTCATGTTTTGAGTTGGTTGAGAAAAAGTATCCCCAGAAATATCAATATTGAGAATACTACTAGCAATTGGTTGCACAAAAGGGGATAGGTTTTTTCCTAAATCTGACTCGATAAATACATTCCGAAAACGGCGCAGATACCAGCTTAAAATCTCTGGCATTCCTAACATTCTCAGGGTATCTTGACTGGCTAAACCATCATAAATAATTACATCATAATCGCCACTGGCATCATATTCACGAATGGCATTTAAGGCGAGGGCGGTATCCATCCCTGGTAAAACCCCCAATTCCTGACCATAAACATTCCTAAAAAATGGGGTACGAACATATTGGGTTTCCAGCTTTTTAACTTCTTCCCAACTGCGCTCAAGTAAAACCGCACTTTTAAGTTGGACGGCTTTGAAATGGGTAGCGATCTCCGTTGGATCACTCCCCACTTCGGTTTCTAGCAGGATATTCCAGGCGGGACTACCATCTTGTCCCACTAACAATACTCGCTTCCCACTGGCCGCCAATTGTTGAGCGGCTGCGATCGCCAGTGTTGTCCGACCTGTACCGCCTTTGCCCAAAAATGTTAATATTAGTGCCATTTCTGATTTCCTAATCTGGTTCATCGAAACTCGATCCTACAACAAATCAATTAGAATAGGTATATTGTGATCGGGTATATTTTAAACTCATCAAGGAGCTAATTTGATGAACTCTGAATTATCACTCAAACTCAACCAACTTTATGAACAAGATTTCCATTTATGGGTACAGCAAACGATTCAATTGCTAGAAAGCAAACATTTTGAAGAATTAGATTGTCAAAATTTAATTGAAGAATTAGACAGTCTGGGAAAAAATGATCAAAATGCTTTAAAAAGTAATTTAAGAATTTTATTAATGCACTTACTGAAATATAGATTTCAGCCATAAAAACGTTCTAATAGTTGGCAATATACCATCAGGGAATAGGGAATAGGCAATGGGCAATAACCAATAGTAATCCGTGAAGTCTGCAATGTAGTTTTGTAGTGCCAGCGTCCTCGCTGGCTGTTGGTTAGCTATTGTAAGAATGCTAAACCTTCCATTCCTTCAATTTATAGCAGGCTGTTGCCTGCTATATTTCCCGTCTCCCACCCTAGGGGAATATTAACTAGAAACTTCTAGTTCATCTTCAAAAAACCAAGTTGATGCTTTATTATCGAGTTGGACAATAAAACCGACTCCACTTCCATCAACCATTTTGAAGCCTTTAACAGTTCCAAAAGGATTTTGCTTGAGTTGAGCGACAATATCGCCAGGGACTCGCTCTATAATTCGACGAATCTTGACTCTTTGACCAATTTCGATTGCCACGTCCGGTGTTCTCCTTGGGGTATTAACCAATTCTTTAGTTTAAGTTTAATATGTCTTTGCACCACATTAAACCCCACAATCTAAGAAATAAATCGAGGAGTTTGCAAAAGCTCAAATTTTTCAGATCAATCTCAGCTTACGAGGGAGACTCAGAAGCAGGAGGTACATCTTTGAGTTCAGACAAGTTAACATCGCTCCTTGGGACAGTTGTTTCGGGGTTGGGATTGGATCTATTTTCTTTTTTAGATAGGCCCGCTAATGACCAAGTTAAACTTAAAACCGCTAATTTGGCGATCGCATCTAATTGTTTTTCTTGAGATTCTGGTAAGGGAGATTTTTGGGGATCAGAGTTGTAGGTATTCATGGGATGATATTTTTTAGAACCTATTATCATTATTCATTATCTGGCTTAAACTTTCCGCAATATTTGTCAAGATTTATTGTGATCATTATTACGAATTTATGTGATTAATCTCACTCTCTATTTTGAATTGGGATCAGTCCCAAAGACTAAATCCAGGATTGAAACCACATCCGCAGTTTCCATTTTAGAGGGGATAAAGGAAGTCCCAAATATAAAGGCATCCAATACAAAAAACCGAACAAAACTAGGAATATGATTGTACTTCCTAGCCACCGAAATTCAGTTTTCTGACTAGATAACCATCTTTCTACCCACCAAGCTAAAGCCATACAGCTAAATACAAATCCGGTCATGTAATGATAAATAAATAAACAGCGAGTTACCTTAACCCAGGGTAATAAATTTGCTAACCAATTCCAGCTGAGAAATAACGTTAACCACAGTTCTGATGTCGGAGGAAATTCTAGGGATAATCTAGGTTTTAAATAGGAAAATCTAACAGATAAAGCCATCCAAAATCGTTGAATTAATAGAAAACATAATAATAAACTGGCTAAGGTAGATAACCACCATAAAAATGGATTTCCCATCGCATAAACTGAATAAATTATCGGAAGTTGGTCGGAATAATTTAAAGGCAAAATTGGATCAATTGGAGTTGTAGGATCAACTTGCTTATAAAAATAGGCAATTGGTCGTAACATCAGAATCCAACTGTACCATTTAGAGCAGTAGGGATGAACTTTTGCACCATCTCCTAAGTTATGATGATAAGCCCAAATTTTAGCTTGAAGACCCCAAAATGGCGGCTCTGGATTTTGTTGTAAATGGGGAAGCCAACCGATGAAATAAACCAGAATTGGAATGATAATTAAAGTAACTATAATTATAATTGGGGTAAGTTTATTTAGGTTTTGTAATGGTGATTTAAAGGATGTTTTTGGGATTAATTGTTTTGAATTTTTGGTAAAATATTGAATCAATCCAGCAACTATTAATATTAAATAAATTCCTAATAAAAACCCTAATCCATTCCATTTAGTTAGGGCGGCGGCTCCTAATCCAATTCCAGCTAAACTCATCCAAAACCAACGGTTAATCCCTTTTTTTTGTAATGCCTTTAAAAAAAATAATTGTCCTAATAATCCAAAAAATACAATATAAATATTACTCAGAGCATAACGAGATTCTACTAGAAATAATCCATCTGTTGCCATTAAAAAGGTAGCAATTAAAGTATAGCTGCGACGTTGAGTTAGTTGATAGGCGATCGCACCTACAATTAAGGGAATAAACGAACCAAATAAAGCATTAAACCACCGATAACTCCAAGTTGATAAGGTCGAACCCGTTAAATTATTAACCGTTTCTTGTCCAAAGGGTAATTTAGATCCGAGCCAAATTCCCATGGCAATTAAATATTGACTCAGGGGAGGATGGGAATTAAAAAAAGGATTTTGAGTTAAATAATTATTGGCAAATTTAGCATAATAAACTTCATCAAAAACTAAAGTATTAAATCTGTCTAAACCCCAAAATCTTAAGATAATAGACCCGATAAATATTGCGAGCATTNNATGAGTCATAGTTGTTCGCTTTAAGTCCTATTCCCTAATTAAAATCAAATCCCAAACTCTTTACAAATCGGAATTTCTATAATAAACTCCGATCCTTCTCCTAACTGAGAATGACATAATAATCGACCTTTATGGGTATCTTCAATAATCTTTTGACTAATTGATAATCCCAGTCCCGTCCCTTTTCCTACAGGTTTAGTAGTGAATAAATAATCAAAGGCACATTTTTTAGTATCCTCCGACATTCCCGTCCCATTATCCTTAACTGAAATAGCAACAGCACGACTATTAGAAACAAGATAAGTGGAAATTACAATTTGATTAGGATGTTGTAGTAATTCTTGATAGGATTTAGTGGTGCTAGATTCATTTAAAGCATCAATAGCATTATTAATTAAATTCATAAAAACCTGATTAAGTTGCCCCGGATAGCACTCAACTAAAGGCATTTGCCCATACTTTTTAACAACTTTAATATCAGGACGGTGATCCGTTGCTTGTAATAAATGTTTGAGGATTAATATGGTACTTTCCAAACCTTCATGAATATTAAAAGGAACTTGAACTTTAATATCACTCCTAGAAAAAGTGCGTAAACTGGTGCTAATATTAGAAATCCGATCTGTGCCTAATTTCATCGAAGAAATCAGTTTCGGCAAATCTTCAATTAAATACTCTAAATCAATCGACTCGGCATGATCAAGAACAGAATGATCGGGATTAGGATAACAGGTTTGATACATTTTTAAATGCTGAATTAAATCCTTAATGTAAATATTAGCGTGATTCAAATTACCAGCAATAAAGGTAATCGGATTATTAATTTCATGGGCGACTCCGGCAATCAAATGTCCTAAAGTTGACATTTTTTCGCTTTGTACCAGTTGCATTTGAGACTGTTTTAAATCTTCCAATACCTGAGACAATTCGGCAGTTCGTTCCAAAACTCTTTGTTCTAATTCTTGATTTTTCTCTAATAATTGTTGAGTTAAAGAACTAATTTTCAAATGAATTTTAATCCTAGCAATAACTTCTTCAGCTTGAAACGGTTTAGTAATATAATCA
>DMPJ01000056.1:0-4637 GCA_003456035.1 Planktothrix sp. UBA8402 | reverse complement strand
TTCAAACCCATCGGTTCCGGGCATCACGACATCTAATAAAATCAAATCAGGCTGCTCAACTTCAGCTATTTTAATCGCTTGATTGCTATGGTCGGCAATTAAAATTCTCCAGCCACAACCATCAATGAAACCTGATAATAAATTAAGGTTTGTGGGGCTATCATCAACAATTAATATAGTGGTTTCTCTGAAAGAGTTGGAGTGCATATTGAATGGGATCTATGAGTTAGGGTTTCACAATTTGGGAATAGTTAATTTAGATGCGTGCGAAGCTGATAGGGAAACTACACTTATTTTATCATCCAGAAGCAAGAAGACCCGCACCAACGTTCCTTATCGTGTCGAGATCAATAAAAAAACACCCCATGATGGGGTGCAAAAAAGGTTAATTGAGGCACTTAAAATCCATCTGAGCTTACCGTAACTTGAGAATTTGAGCCGTCAGATCCAAACTTTCCTCATAAAGAACATCCCGTCCCCAACGTTGTAACTGTTGAGCCATCAGCGATTCCGCTTTTTGATCCGTGGCGGCGATCACTTGTTCAGTCCGACAAGATTGGGCACTACCTCCAGCTTCCATCCGCATACATCCGGCAGTTTCTGAACATAAAATTGTGCAGCAGTTAGCGTCAGGATTACTAGAAGTTAACCGTAACCCCACTAAATCCCCTGGAATTTCACCATAATCAGCCGTAGGAATGGCGGCAAGTTCTGCTAGAATTTTTTTATCATTCGGCCCAATAAACTCCATAAGTTTTAACTCATAATCCCCATCTTGCTGGGTAAAAGAAACGGCTTTCCATTCCAAACGACTTGCAAACCACCCCAAGAACATTAACGCTTGGGCAGCATTGCCTTTTTCGTAATCAATAGTGATATTATCAATTTCGACTAAGGAAGCTCTCCGTTCTGGGGGATCAAAGGCGGAGGCAGTTAATTCTTGCCAAGGAGAAAGTCGATGCCAATTCAAATCAGCAATATAGGTTTCTTGTTCAATCAAATCGTTCATTTTCAACAATTCCGATTCGGGATCACTAAAATAAGAGGAATCCACAATCACACAATTGCAACAACCCGCTAATTGTTTGAACAATTCCTGCTCTGGGTTAGGCGTGGCTTTCCACCAAACAAACTTAGGTAAATCGGGAATCATCAGGGATGAAACCACATTTCCCACCCGTTCTAAGGCCGATTTTGTGCCTCTGAGGGTAATATATTCACAACAGACTAACCCTTCTTCACTTTTTTTCTGAATTGGGCAATAGGCGGAAACCTGGGCCGTGACTCCCGTATCCTCTCCCAAAATTGGACACAAAGTAATAATCCGACAGGGATTTTGGGCGGCAATGGTTTCACTAATACTAAATCCCCTGGCATCCAGATTAGGAATAATTTGATCTGCGGGGAGAAGTTTAGCAAATTCCTGGCGTAATTTTACCAAGGTATCGGGGTCAACTCGGCCGTTAATTGGTAAACCATAAATTCTCTGAGCTTCTTTAATNNCCCTAACAATTGTTGAAATTCTTCGGGTTCATAAACCACCATACTAAAGGTTGCCGCCCGGGTAGCAATAGCGCTGGTTTTCCCATTTCCAATATTCTGACTCAGCCAAATACTACTTAACTCAGCTTCAATTTGACTGAGGGAAATATCTTTCGGTTTCTGTAACGCAACAAGTGGTGTAGTCATATCATTTATCAGTTATGAGTTATTATTTATCAGTGTAGAGACGTTGCATGCAACGTCTCTACACTGATTAAAGTCTGCGCCAACGGCGGCCATCTCGGTTGAGCAGAATTTCCGATTCCACTGGCCCCCAAGTCCCGGCTTCATAAAGGGGAATAGACTCAGCAGGGGCCGGGGCATCCCAAACTTCTAATACAGGAGTTAAGGCTTGCCAAGAGGCTTCGACTTCATCCCCTCGGGTAAATAGGGTTTGATCTCCTAACATACAGTCAACCAATAAACGGGCGTAAGCATCTGTATTCGCTTTACCAAAAGCCGTATCATAGCGAAAATCCATATCAACGGAACGAGTCCGTAGGGAATTTCCGGGGGTTTTCACCTCAAAGCGCATGGAAATTCCTTCATTCGGTTGAATTCTTAATACCAAAACATTGGGGTTAGCCTGTTTTGCCGCCGACTGGAACATCAAAAACGGAACTTCTTTAAATTGAATGGCAATTTCCGTAACCTTTTTCGGCATTCGTTTTCCGGTTCGCAAATAGAACGGTACGCCTTTCCAGCGCCAGTTATCAATATAAAATTTTAACGCAGCATAAGTTGGAGTGATGGACTCGGGGGCGGCTCCGTCTTCGGCCCGATACCCGGGAACCTGTAGGCCATTCATCCAACCGGGGGTATATTGTCCCCGTACCGCAGAATATTCTAAATAATTAATATCAGCTAGGTGAGTCGCTTGCACCACTTTAACTTTCTCGTTGCGAATACTATCGGCGTCGAGGGAGTTCGGAGGTTCCATCGCCGTGAGGGAAAATAACTGCATCAAATGGTTTTGTACCATATCCCGCAGTGCCCCGGAGGTTTCATAATAACCTGCCCGTCCTTCTAAACCAACGGTTTCAGCCACGGTAATTTGGACATGATCCACAAATTGACGGTTCCACAAAGGCTCAAAAATAGCATTCCCAAACCGAAACACCATCAGGTTTTGGACGGTTTCTTTCCCCAAATAATGATCAATGCGATAGACTTGTTCTTCTGCACAGACTTGACGCACTACCCGGTTCAGAACTTGGGCCGAACTTAAATCTCGACCAAAGGGTTTTTCAATCACTAAACGCTGTTTTTTCGGGTCAGCCAGCATTCCGGCGCCACCAAGTTGTTGAATAGCTTCCGCAAAAAAGCGAGGTGCTACAGAAAGATAAAAAACTCGGTTTCCCCTAGTGTGGCGGAGTTCATCCAGTTCTCCTAAAAGGGTTTTGAGTTTTTGATAACTTTCGGGTTCATCCATATTCCCCGAACAATAAAAAATCCCCCGAGAAAAGTCGTCCCAAAGGGCTTGGGAGTATAAACCACTGCCAAATTCTTCGATCCCTTCCCGCAAGTGTTCACGGAAAAACTCGTGGCTCCACTGACTTCTGGCTACCCCCACAATGGTTAATTCGGGGGGAAGTTTGCGCTCTATTTTCATTTGATAGAGGGCTGGAACTAATTTTCGTTGGGTTAAGTCTCCCGATGCACCAAAAATTACTAAAATCTGGGGTTCGGGAATTCGATCTTGTTGCAGTCCTACCCGCAAGGGATTTTCAATTAGTGTTACCATTTGGTGTTCATGATTGCGACAGCGAGATCAACTTTCCGGTAGACTCTACAGATAAGGTAACACGTTTACCTCAACAGAGTGGTTTGGGTGTGCAAGCTTCTCGCACGCACCACTCCACCAAATTAGTTGTAATATTTATATTTCTGTTTTCACCGAAACACAAAAGCTCAGGGCGATCGCATTTCCCTAGATGCTAAACTATTTAGAAATGGTTATAATAGTAACAATATGGTGACTTAATATGACCACAGTTCAAAAAACCGTTGATATTAGTGGTTCACAAATGAGCGTGCAAGAATTATTACATCTTGTTGGTGAAGGGACAGAGATTTTACTGACAGATGGTAATAACCCGTTGGCTCGTCTAGTTCCTATTTCTCAACAAAATGTACCTCGAATAGCCGGACTACACCAGGGAGAAATATGGACAAGTAATGATTTTGATGCACCATTACCCGAAGAATTTTGGACATTGGTTGCACAAGCGAATGTAGAAAATGCTGTCTTAGTTAGCGGCGATCCAATTGTTGCCCAATATCCAGTCAATGTTAATTGGTAAGTAACTTAACCTGATTGCTTTTCCTTTTAACTGCGTATCATTGACAGAATCAGTTATTACCCCAATGTGAGAACTCCCGCCAAAAAATTCACCGCTAACGGCAAGATTGTTAACCATCTCGAACCGAGTAAAACTTCAGGAATCTCATCACCTGCAAAAACTGGAATCTCGAACTCTTGTTCACCTAATAGTATTTTACCAGCATAAACATCAAAAGTGCTTTCTCCTTGTGCTGTGATCATTTCATTTTGCCTGATGAATTGCCAATCCAGACCATCTAAATCTTGTTTATTAATTGCTAGAAATTCTGTAAATCCCGTATCTAGCATTGCCTCCACAGTTAGATTTAAGCCATCAGCAGCAATCAAATCAATTTCAAAAAACAGTTCACCCCTACTTCCAAAAGTACCCTGAATCATATTTTGCCAGTAGCTCCACTTTCATTTAAGCAAAACATACAGTGTACGGCATCAGGGTGTTGATGACGTGCTTCTTGACTAGCTACTTCTTGATCTTTGTCAATGAAATAGTCGCCGCTGTCAGGTTCAATGGCAATATACCAGCCATATTGTTCTGCGATGAGAGCGGGGCGAACTTGCTCAAAAATTGCTCGACAACGCTTATGAAATACTTCGCGTTCAGCTTTGCGTCGAGCTAGTGCTTCGGGTGATAAGGTGTGTTCTGGGAATATTCTGCCGCGAGGTGGGCTTTTTTTTGGTAGTGATTGAGTCATGGAGTTAAATCTTGTGATTTATACTCCCTAAATATTAACATACTTTTGCTTAGTTATTG
>DMPJ01000483.1:8155-10474 GCA_003456035.1 Planktothrix sp. UBA8402 | reverse complement strand
GAACTTTCTAAACAACCCGGGCTTTTTAATTACCTCAACACAATTATTGATCAGTCGGGATTATGACTGATCAATAATTGTGTTGTTTATTTAAAAACATTAACCTGCGTAACTGAAGATTACGGTAAATAGTGGATTTGTTAAGTTTGATGACAAATCGAAAACCTATGTTATCATAATAGTTAGGAATCTAAGCAGCCGATCCATCTATTATAAAACCAGATATGAGTGTACAAGCACAATTTGATGAAAAACGCAACGGTGAAAAAATTCTAGTTGCTGATGATGAATCCGCGATTCGGCGTATTTTAAAAACTCGTCTTTCGATGGTGGGCTACAATGTTGTAGTCGCCGCCGATGGTTTAGAAGCGCTAGAAATGTTTGAAAAAGAAAGTCCTGACCTTTTGGTTTTGGATGTGATGATGCCTAAACTTAATGGTTATGGGGTCTGTCAAGAACTTAGAACTAAATCCGATATTCCTATTATCATGTTAACTGCATTAGGGGATGTGGCGGATAGAATTACGGGTTTAGAATTAGGTGCGGATGATTATTTAACCAAACCTTTTTCTCCTAAAGAATTAGAAGCTCGAATTCATGCCATTTTAAGACGGTTTAAAGATACAAATTTATCCCATAATAGTCTGAGTACGGAGGTAATTCAACTAGAAGCAGTGCGGATTGATACGGTGAAACGGCGCGTTTATAAGGGTGATAAAGTGGTTCCGTTAACCTATATTGAATTCAATCTTTTGGAGTTATTAGTTAAACGATCTGGGACTGCGGTTTCTCGCTCAGAAATTCTGAAGGAATTATGGGGATATACACCTCGAAGAATTGCGGATATGCGGGTTGTGGATGTTCATGTTGCCCGTTTACGCGCCAAAATTGAAGAAGATCAACGCAATCCTGAATATATTTTAACGGTGCGAGGTGTGGGTTATTCTGCCCAACGTTTACCCGGTGTTGAAGAAGCAATTGGTGCTTAATTTTTTTCCAATAAAAACTTTTCAAAATTTAAAACCAAATCTCATTTTTCTGTTTTCTGTGAATTTTAAATCTCGATTTCCCCCCTAAATAATAGTCATTATCATTTTATAGATTAATATAATTTAGGGTCTAAAATCGAGTATTGAAGGAGAAATATTCAGGCAAAAATTAGGAGTCTGAATGTTTCTCCTCTGTTGTTTTAATTAGGATTTATAGAGTTTTTTGAAGGGCGATCGCTGATTCCCAGAACAAAACTTCAATTTCCAACAAGTTATTATTTCTGTCCATCCTTAAGTGAAATAATGATCAATTGTTCTACTTTCTTAATACGCCAAATTTGCTCGCGCATTCCGACGCCACATTTGCGGTTTAATTCGTCGCAAAGCAGAAGCGCGAAATCGGTGATCCCATGCTGTCTCAGAAAGTTCTGCTAATTCAGTTAATTTAGGGGCAATATTTTCAGGATCGGGTTGAAATTCTGGAATATCAGTTTCCTGAGCAAAACGTTGATTCCAGGGACAAACTTCTTGACAAATATCACATCCAGCAACCCAACCATTTAAGTTTTTGCTAATATTTTCGGGTAAGGTTTCTGCCCGATTTTCAATGGTATGATAGGCAATACAACGATTAGCGTCCACTACAAAAGGTTGAGTAATTGCCCCCGTTGGACAAGCTTCTAAACATCGGGTACAAGTGCCACAATGTTGAGTATGGGGAGGATCGGGAGTTAGAATTAAATTAGTTAAAATTTCCCCTAAAAAGACCCAAGATCCGTATTTTGTGGTAATCAGATTACTATTTTTAGAAATCCATCCAATTCCGGCTTTTTGGGCCCAAACTTTATCTTGAATTGGCCCGGTATCGGCATAATATCGGGCTTGAATTCCTGTTGCTTGTTGTTGTAACCACTCGGAAAAAGTCTTTAATTTTTTATGTAAAACCTTATGATAATCTCGTCCCCGAGCATAACGAGAAATTTTACCCAATGCGGGATTATCGGGTGCTTGAGCGGGTGTATAATAGTTGAGTGCTACACAAATAACCGATGCAACTTCTGGCATTAATTGACGAATATTTTGGCGTTTGGGGTTATTCATCCAAGCCATANNATATCCGCAGCATATCCTTGATCTAACCAAGATTGTAGGTGTTGACGGTTTTCTTCAGTTTCAGTAATTGCTGCAATACCAACTTGATGAAATCCCAAATCTAAGGCTTTTTGCTTAACTAAATTAGTGTTAATAGGTAAATTCATCATCCGTAGGGTGTGTAAGCGGAGCGCACGCACCTGCATTAATTGTGATATTAAGCTGTTGTGCATTTAAA
>DMPJ01000483.1:7289-8137 GCA_003456035.1 Planktothrix sp. UBA8402 | reverse complement strand
CCAATTTAGATGCTGAACAGCTTATTAATATTAATAGGATTCAAACTTGACCTCAAATATAGCAGGAGAAAGTTTAACATTCCTCCTGTCTCCTGTCTATATTGAATCAGCGCCTATGCTTTAGGAGTTTTATCGGGTAAACTCGCTTGTAATTTCAAACAATTGCCACCCTGAATTTGTAAACAATAATCCACCCGATCCATTAGTCGATTCATAATTAACCAACCATAACCATTTTCTTGTTTATCTTCTGGTTTAGGAGGATTATAATTATCGACTTCATAACCAGTACCGTGATCCCAAATTTCTAAAGAAATATCTCGTTCTTGTAATTCTAAACGAACCATCACAGGAAGATGGGGTTGATCGCGGTGAGCATGACGGATGACGTTGGAGTAAGCTTCTGCAAGGACAAGGCGAAACCGATTTGACTGCCGGGGCCAATCCACATGATCTCCTAACTCGACTTCCAAACTGCTCAATAACCAGTTTTCAACTATGGTTAAAAACCTAATATCGCTTGGCACTTGAAGCTCAGTTTTCATCGGTCAACAAAACCTCCAGAGAGAGTATAGTCTGATCATCTTCCTGAACGGGATTATNNACTGGAGTAACTTCCAAAGTCCCTCCTGCTGCAACATTGAACGAATGGCGGGACTGCCATCGGTTGTTTCCTGCACCACTGTAGCTTCAGTAATACCATCACTGGTGACTAAGAAGATATCACCAGGATTGAGGGTGAGAGTGTCTCCTTTACCTCTCCAGACGGGAAGAATTCCTAAAGGAATCCCACGAGTCTTGAGAAACAAGGGTTCAACAGGAACAGATGGATGGTGATTTGCCCCTTC
>DMPJ01000483.1:0-7255 GCA_003456035.1 Planktothrix sp. UBA8402 | reverse complement strand
GGGCGTGTAACGAGCCACAACCATCGTAATAAAGTGATTATTACTGACTAAATCATCCGACAAAATGCTATTCAGATTGTGCATGACTTGATCGGGTTCTGGAGAAGTTTCCACGGAAAGTTCCCGACGCATCACCGAAATCGCACTAGCCATAAACAGGGCCGCTGGAACCCCTTTACCCGATACATCCCCCAAAGCTACCCAAATATCCCCTTGGGGGTGCATAAAGACTTCAAAGAAATCTCCCCCCACTTCCCTAGCTGGATGACAACAGGCTTGTACCCGCAGGGTCTCAAATTCTGGCCAACTTTGACGCAGGAGATTATTTTGAATTTGACTGGCGACTTTGAGTTCATTTTGCATCTGTTCGGCTAACTCTACCGTGCGTTGATAGAGTTTGGCTTGGGACAGTGCTAAAGAGGCCTGTTCAGAAACCGTTTCCAACAGTTGAATATCATCCTCTGACCAAGGAGAGGGACTGTTTTCTTGATAAATGGCTAAAACCGCCAGTAAATCATGTTGATAGGTCAGGGGTAAAACGATTTGACTGACTGGGTTCGGGTTGGAGTTTTCCCCTGGTTGAATTTGAGTTTCTCGACTTTCTAATACCCATTGCATGGGAGTTTCTAGTTGAGATAACCAAGTTTGGACATTCTCTGTTTCTCCCCCATAAGAAAAAGTTTGAGCCGACAGTTTCCCCGCTTCAGCAGAGCGAATACAGCAGCCCGTGGCATTAAAGGTTTCTCCCAGGGTGCGAACAATCGTCTGGAGCATACTGGAGTAGTCTAGGGACTCTCGCAGGGCACTAACAACATCGTTATAGAGAGATTCCCGACGCAGAGCGCGCCGCAGGGTGTTTGTCCTTTGTTTGAAGAATTTGTACGTTTCCGAAGCTTGTTGAATTACAGACTTTAGTTCTTCGGGATTCCAAGGTTTGGTGATATATTTGAAAACTTGGCCAGAGTTAATCGCTTCCACAAGGTCTTCGACATCCGTATATCCGGTTAACAGAATCCGAATGGTGTCTGGAAAACGTTCGACGGTTTTACCGAGAAATTCGGTTCCGTTCATTTCTGGCATTCGTTGATCGGAAATAATCACAGCCATTTCACCCTCGTCGTCGAGAATTTGCAGAGCTTTGAGGGCGCTGTCGGCCTTGAACACTTGGAAGTCCCGGCGAAATGTCCGAAACAACAAATCTAAGTTGTCTGGTTCGTCATCGACGACCATGAGTTTCAGCTTTCGACCGTCTCCCCGACTCATGCGATTCTCTACTCCCAGATGAACAGATCAGGTGTTACCCANNCTCTATAGATGAGGTTTTGGTAAAATACGGACGAATTTAACAATTTGACCGGTGACTTCAATTCCGATTAAATGATTTTCTAAAGTAAATCGATAAAAAATAGCGCTGGAACCTAAAGCTTTAAGTTCCGGTAAATCTTTGATATTGTTAACATTTTTAAATTCCAAAAACACAAAATGATAGACCCTAGAATAAGCTGATGCTTCTAAGTTCATCAGGTCATGGATAAAAGAACGACCATAGCGAACATCGAGAGTCACGACCGGGTTATTTATTTACTCATTTTTTGGCATCGGGCGATAAGTAGGATGTTCTGGATGGCTAGTGCTGGATCGATTATACTCAAAATGCAGCATTTGTAGGGCTTCATCATAGGTTAAGGAATCCCCTGGTCTGAGATTTTCCTTAGCTTCTTGAATGGCTTTGAGCATATAGGTATCATAAATTAGGGTTTGCAAGGATTTCCATGCTTTTCCTAAGTCTTCTTCGGAGATCTGATCCACTAAGTAGTGCAGTTTTTTTCTAAGCGGATTTATCATTTTTACAGTTAAAATCCCGACTTGGGTAGTCTGCATTTACTATTTTATCAGTTTTGGGATCAATTTTCAATTTGTGAAGTTCCGTTTGAAACGGGGATCAAGATCGGCTTTCTTTTTTTGATTACATTGAAAACACAAAGTTTGTAAATTACTAATATCGTTAGACCCCCCTTTGGATAAGGGAATAATATGATCAACAGTTAGTTGGGCTTCATTTTCTCTTTTCCCACAACTTTTACATTGACAATTGTCCCGTCCAAATACATATTTTCTGACTTCTGGGGGAATAAAAATTCTAGGAGTTTTATTCATGGTTTTACCGATAATTCAACGATTGTTCCATGTTTTAATTATAGATCATAATCCACCGAAGATCAAAAACTATAATTAATGTTGGTAGTAGTGCGAGCGTCCTCGCTCGCTAGGCTGTGTTGTTAGAATGTTGAACAGCAGCTTAAACTAAATCAGATAAACTAGCGAGCGAGGACGCTCACACTACAGCGAGGGAGGACGCTCACACTACAGCGAGGGAGGACGCTCTAGCGAGGGAGGACGCTCACACTACAGCGAGGGAGGACGCTCACACTACAGCGAGGGAGGACGCTCTAGCGAGCGAGGACGCTCACACTACAAGGGTTTAACGATTTCCTAACAACCAATTTAGATGCTCAACAGCTTACCACCTTTAAAATTCTCCCAATTTTGACTTAATGCTCAAATCAAGATTCTGCCAATCTTCAAGATTAGATTGGGACAATGACAAATATTTTTCATAACCCAATTTTAACCTATTTTCCATCTCGGAATACAGGTTATGACTATTAGCTGTGGGACAGGTAAAAGCATATTCAACCAAAGCTAAATTTAAAGCAAACCAGAGGTAATAAATCAATTGTACATTCCGATCACTTTCTAATTTACCTAAAGAATTATTTATGGCTGAGGCAATTCTCCCAAATTCTTCCTCTGCCTTCCAGTTAGCTGCCCCAATTTCACAAACAAGATCATAGTTTAAATTAGAGTATTGATTTTTGGCTTTAGTCCAGAATTTATTAAACAATTCATCGCTATTAATTTTTCTGGAATTTTCTCTACTATTAATAATACCACAAATTATATTTGTTAGATCATCAATTGCAAAATATAAAGTGTAAATTTTTTCTATATTGTTCATGGTTATTTTTAAAAGTCCAGGAAATAAGGATTAATTTTTTGATTATTATAATAGAAGGCAATAATCCTTATATATATTTTAGAGTTATAACAATATTTTGTCAATATTAAAATTATTATAATTCGGTGTACCCAAAACCCCGGTTTCTTTGAGAAACCGGGGTTTTTAATAATAAATATATGGTGCGTGCGCGTTGATGGAGCACCCTACGAATGACCGAAGGATGGGTTTTTCCAATCATAATCATTAGGAAATTTAAAATTAATAAAAGAAACGGAAATGCTCATTTCTAAAGCTTTGACATAATGCCACCATCCCACCGGAAGAAAAATCACTTCCCCAGGGTGTAAGATCACATCAATAGAGCGAATATTCCGATATAATGGATAACGATTATAGTCAGGATTTGCTGGGTCAATGGGACTAAATACCCCAAGATTATTATAGATAAATGGGGTTTGTTCAGGGGGAATCATTTTAATTAATTTTCGCCCAGAAACTTGAGCTAAAAAGATATTAATGGTATCATGATGTAAGGGGGTAACAGTTCCTGCTGAACCAAACCAGAAAAACGTTTTTCCTACTTTCTGTGCTGGTTCTAAATATTCGGGAAATACCTCCATATCCTCAAAAAGTCCGTGCATTTCTTCTCGATTTAGGGTATTATTATTGGCAACCATATAATAATCATTGGTTTCTCCTGCCCTGACTACCCAGTCAATATAATCTTCAAATAACATGGTTTTTCGATGTTGTTCTAAATTGATTTCATAATTGGGATCAGAGTTGCGATTTCCTTGGACTTGAATACTAACATTGCCATAGTTTTCTTTTAAATATTCCGGTGTCCATCGCTGTATTGCCTGCCAATTTTTCATGATATCCGTTAGAATAACGGGTTTATTTTGGGAATAATATTGGTCTAAAAATTCATCTTTGGATAAAAACGGAATCCGAGGAATAGTGTTATAATTGGAGGCTAAAGTAGCCAATTGATTTTGAATTTGTAAAAGAGATTCTAGTTTTTCCAGCTTTTGTAAAACCTCTTGTGCGGCTTGAAAATAGGGTTGATTAGCAATACCTGTTACTTCTTCTATGGCTAACTTAACATCAATCCCATTTTTAACCATACATTCAATTAAAACATCATCGGATTGATTAATAAATTTATTTGCCGCCACCCATTTTTTCCAACCATCAGGAAGTTGAGGAGGTTCAGGAATTTCGGGGGGTTGAGGATGTTGATTAGACTCTGTTAAAGGGGATTGAGGAAGCCATTGCAAGCTGACTTTTTGCCCATCATTTAAGGTAATTTGTAAGGGGGGAAGGGTGATTTTTAAGGGTTGAATATCGGTCATATTAATATAGGTTAAAGTAATACTGGTTTAAGGGAATGGGTTTTGAGTTTTGGGTAATGGGTAATGGGTAATGGGTAATGGGTGGTAGAAAAAGAGGGAATTGGGAATAGTTATTGATTTTTCAGGTGTTTGCTCTAAGAGCAATAATTATTAAATTAGCTCTTACACTGATAACTGATTACTGTTTACCATTCCCTTTATATCCTAATTGTTCCCAATTGTCTACAAGAATTAGTTATTATTAGCGATCTTCAAACTAAATTGAAAAATCAGGAAAAATCAAAATCCGATTAAATCGACTTATTTTTCTGAAATAACTGAGTTACAGAATTAACATTAATTGGCGGTGAAAAATAATATCCTTGTCCATATTCACAACCTAAATCATTTAAAATATTAATCTGTTCTTCAGTTTCTACACCCTCCGCAACCACATCTAAATTTAAGCTATGGGCTAAAGTAATTAAGGTTTTGATAATATCTAAACTTTTAGGATTGCAATTAATATTCATAATAAATGAGCGATCAATTTTTAAGGTATCTAAAGGTAAAGATTGTAAATAAGATAAACAAGAGTAACCCGTCCCAAAATCATCAATAGATAATTGGATCTTGCGACTCTTGAGTTGATTCATGTACTCAGTAACAGCTTCGGGGTTTTCCATTAAAATACTTTCAGTGATTTCTAATTTTAAACTGAATCCTTCTAAAATATTGGATTCAATAATCTCATCAATTAAGCCACTGAAATCAGATTTTAAGATTTGCAACCCTGATAAATTAACGCTCAAACTTAAGGGAAATTGATCAGGAAACTCTTTTTTCCAATAACTAAATTGACGACAGGATTCTCGGAGTACCCATTCTCCTAAAGGAATAATAAGTCCAGTTTCCTCTGCCAAAGGAATAAAATCAGAAGGCGGAATTAATCCTCGACTGGGATGTTGCCAACGAACTAAGGCTTCAAAACCGACTAAATTTTGATTTGTTAAGTTGTAAATTGGTTGATAATAAACCTGAAATTCCTGATTTTCTAGTCCTAATTCTAAATCAGATTCTAACTGTAATCGATTCAAAACAGCAACTTGCATTTCTGGATTAAAAAATACCGTGCAATTTTTATTGCTCTGCATTCTAGCATAGTGCATGGCGGTATCTGCTGCTCTTAAAAAATCTTCCGCTTGTTCGTAGAATAAACTGGATAATGCAATACCAATACTGGTATTTCCCGATGCGGTAATTCGACGTTCTGGCAGGAATAATTTAAAGGCTTGATGGAGTTGATTAGCTTTTTCTAAAGCAATATTTTCTGATTTTATATTGGGTAGAAATAGAACAAATTCATCCTTCCAGATTCTAGCTAAAATATCGCCGGGTTGCAAACAGCTTTTGATCCGTTCAACTTCTTGAATTAAAAACTTTTCAGCTAAGGTTTTTCCATAGCCATACCGAATAACTTTAAACCGATCTAATGCTAAATAAAATAGAGCAAAATCTAATTGATGATCAACCGCAGATCGAATACATTCTAACACATGATTTTGATTTGGAAGTCCGGTGAGTTTATCATAAAGAGCTAGATATTGTAAATTCTCAACGGCGGTTTCAAGTTGTTGCTTTTGCAGCCGACTATTAGTAACAATATCTATGGTTTTTCGGATAGTAACAATTAAATCTTGAAAATTAATCGGTTTAGTTAAAAAATCAAATGCCCCTCGGTTCATGGCGGTTCTAATATTTTGAATATCGCCATAGGCAGAAACAACAACTGCTTTCAGTAGCGGATCAATTTTAGGCAGTTGTTCCAGCAATGCCCAGCCATCCATTCCAGGCATATTTAAGTCGGTTAAAATGACGGAAATATGAGGGTTTGAACGTAAAACATCTAAAGCATCCATACCATTAGTGGTAAACAAAAACTGGAATTCTCCGGTTTCAATTTGGGGTTTTAATCGTCTTTCTATTAATCGTTTTAATTCCGGTTCATCATCAACAACTAAAATGCAAGCCGGGGTTGAAGGCATAGTAATAGAATCCAAATAGAGTGTGAATTGTGCCGGAGAGAATTGTGATTGTGCGTAAGAATAGGACATGATTTAAAGTTGAATACTGGATTAAAACTATTGTGCAAAAATCAGGATAAATAGTAATATTTCTTGGGATTTTGAGATCTGATTATTTAGGATAATTTAATCGTCTCTATTTCTCAAGGAAAAATATTATTTAATTAATTATCTTGCCGATTTTTAGGCAATCTTAGGATTAACTCCGTATATTGTTTCCATTGCGTGTCAAGTTGGAGAGTTCCTCCGTGCTGTAAAACAATAATATCATGAGTTAAAGATAAACCGAGTCCTATGNNAAAAAAATATCGGCAATGAGTTCGGGTTTAATCCCAATGCCATTATCATGAATTTTAATTTCAATATCAGAATCTTGATTTTTTGTAGTTAAGGATAAAGTGGGATAAAAATTGTCCTCTGGATTTTTGTTTTCCTGAATTTTCAAATAGAGGGCATAACAACTATTGTCAATAATATTAATTAAAGCCCTATGCAAATCAGATATAATCACTTCTATTACCTCAATATTGGGATCGAATTGTGTGTTAATTTTAATCACAAACTGTGGATATTTGACTCGAAAACTATGATATGCTAGTTTAATCGCTTGATCTAAAATATCATTGAGATTAATACATTGATATTCCCCTGGTTCAGAACGAGCCAACTGCATCATACTTTGAATAATTCGACTAGCCCGTTGTCCATGCTCATAAATAGCCTCAGCATCGGTGATTATCTCCTGCAATTGAGTGGGAATTTCTCTGGAATCTAGGCTAGAATTTTTCTGAATATTTGCTAATAATTGATTTAAA
>DMPJ01000231.1:8352-19943 GCA_003456035.1 Planktothrix sp. UBA8402 | reverse complement strand
TCGCTAGAAAACTGCCAAGTTCCGCCAGTGGTATTGCTTAAGCTCGTTACTGCTATGCCACTGGGATTATTATCGGCATCGGTAAAACCACTGCTTAAGAAACTGGAAACTAATGTCCCTGGATTGGTTGTGGGGTCTTCGCTAATGGCTGCTAAACTAGAGACGTTAGCCCCATTGAGGACGGGGGCGTTGTTGTACTCTCCCGTAGCGCCAAAAAAGGATAAACGCCCTGTGGCAGTGGAATTGGTCGCATTAACTGTAACACTTTGCAGTGTCTTGGCGGGATCGGCGGCAAACCTGACCCCAAAAATTGCGGGAGCGTTAGCATCCTGAAAGCCCGTACTATTAGTTAAACTGCGGTCAAGATTATCTGCTAGATAATATAGGGTATTGGATTCGGTGATGCTGTCATACCAGTCGGGAATGGTTTGGGTGCTGGTGGTTTGGTTGGTCCCATCACTATAGTTTAAGGTTAAACTAAGATTGCTACTGCCTTGTGTGGAAGTGGTAGCTAGATGCACATAGTTATACTGCCCACTGGTGACACTAAAGTTAAAATTTGTCCCAGCAGTGGCACCGATAATCATACGGGCATTATTGCCATTGTTATTGTTGTTATAACCCAGTTGAATCGCCGGATGATAGCTGTTAGCGGTAAATAAGCCGTCATCGAGTAGTCCATTCCCAGAAGTCGGATTTGTATAATTTGCAAAGGACTGAGTAACAGTGGCATAGTTTGAGTTATCTATTGCTGTTTGGGTGGTGTCTGGAACGCCGCCTGTGTAGTTAACAATGATATCATCGGTGAAGATTGAGCTAACATTGAAGTCTGCGGTTGCTAACACTCCACCATAGCTTTTCATGGCTTGGGCTGAAAATGCTAGGGGGGTTTGAATGGAGCCTATGGTTTTGTCTAATTTCCAGTCTCCTCCTAGTGTGGCATTGCCGATTTTGTGGCTGGATGCTGCTATGTTTGCCCCAATAATTTTATTCAGGCGCCTGATAAATTTTTCTCCTATTTCTCCGGCTGCTACTTCGCACCCATAAAGCAAAATATCTGCGGTTTTTGTTAGGGCTTTTCCCCACTGCTGGAGTAGACTATTAAAACTGTCTAAATTTTCCCTATTTAGGATGTCTGAGCCGAGTTGTAAACTGCCTTGGCTACCGTGAGAAACGATATGCAAGGCTTTTATATTTGACAGGCCGGTCAGTGCTTGTGTGATCTGCTCTACGCCACTGCGGTCTTTTTCTAATATGACTATTTCGGCGTTTTTGTCTGCCCCTGTGATCAGGCTTTGGTAGTTTTCTACAGAGGAGTCAACGAAAATGATTGGCTTATTTGAAGATTGAAAAGCTAGGTTAGTCAGGTTTAGTGTTTGCATAAGATAACCAAATCTAATTTCTTGAGTTTATCAATCTTCAATCAAACTATTAAAAATCAGAACAAATATTAATTAATTTTATGAATTTATGTGTACTTTTATGTATGAATGTGAATTCGATGGACAGAAAGCAAGATAAGTTCCAAGCCTATTACACCAATTGCCATCATATTACTTCCTATATGGTAGGACTTCTGGAATGTGATTATAATATGTCTGTGCTTGAACCTTGTGCGGGTGATGGTGTGTTTATTGACGAGTTATTAAAACAGGAATTAACTCCAGAAATTACCGCTTATGAGTTAAATATTGATGCTGTAAATCAGTTAAATAGTAAATATAATAACTTCAAAAATATTGAAATTATACATCAAGATTTTATCCTGGCAAACACTAACAAAAAATTCGATAGAGTGATTGCCAATCCTCCTTATGGAGCATATCAATCACCGGAAAAAAGAAAACAATTAAAAACAGCATATCCTCATATATACGCCAAGGAAACCTACGGTTTATTTTTAATTCGGACAATGGAATTATTAAAACAAAACGGACGCCTGGTTTTTATTATTCCAGATACCTATTTATCACTCCATCATCATCAAGGTTTGCGAAAAGAAATTATTAGTAATTATAAAATAGAATCAATCACGCTTTTTCCTTCTGATTTTTTCCCTGGTGTTAATTTTGGCTACGCGGGTTTAAGTATAATATCTATTGTTAAGGAAAAACCCAATATTGACTACAATTTTCCTGTATATAATGGTCTACATTCACCGTCAGAGCTTACCAAATTATTAACTAAAACCAAGAAAAATTATGAAGTTTGTAGACTTTCCTACCATCAGCTTATTAACAGTCCATCTAATGCTTTTTTTCTGCTTTCAAAAGACTGGATTTCTAAAGTTCTGAGTTCTGATAATATGACAGTAGGTGATATTTGTTTTGTGGTAACGGGTTTTTATTCGGGTAATGATGGTAAGTATTTAAGGCGATCGCCATCTGTTACTAGGGGGACTAAAAAATATGCTATTGTAGACAATAATAAGATCTGTAGTGATAATCTTTCTATTAATCCCCCCCTGAATGGCATCAAAAATGATTGTTATTGGGTTCCAATTGTCAAGGGTGGTAATCAAAGATTCTACAAACAATCAGAATGGTTTATGGACTGGGGGGAAGAAGCAGTTAATGATTATACAGTTACTAATAAGCAAAAAGCTAGATTTCAGAACTCCCAATTTTATTTCTGTCAGGGAATAGCTGTACCAATGATATCATCTTCTTCAATTACGGGATCATTGATTGATGGTAGATTATTTGATCAGTCT
Source organism: Planktothrix sp. UBA8402 (assembly GCA_003456035.1). Taxonomy (GTDB): domain Bacteria; phylum Cyanobacteriota; class Cyanobacteriia; order Cyanobacteriales; family Microcoleaceae; genus Planktothrix. Next base: position 17,230 of record DMPJ01000231.1, on the reverse strand, counting down.
ATTGTGGGAATATTTCCGCGCCAAGATTACCAGGATTTAATTTACTATTTACTTGGTTTTTTCAATAGTAAAGTTTGTAATTATCTGATTAGAACTATCAATATAAGTGCCAATAATTCTGCTAATTATATTAAGAAAATACCCTTGATTATACCACAAAAAATGTTATTGGAAAAAATATCAAAAGAGGTGGAAAGACTGGTAATATTATCTAAATATAATTCTATTAATGATCAAGATTTGCAAGAATTGAATCAATACTTTTATGAGGTATATAGTGCTAAAATATCTGAATAAAAGCGATATATATAGCAGTTTTTATTCATATTTTGACAAGAATAAAATCTAATTTAAACACCAAGATACAAAGACACAAAGAAGTTGTAAACACTAACCTAACTAAAACTGATCTTATCTATAGAAAAAACATGGCTAACCGATCTCGCAGAAATACACGACATATTGGTATGAATGCGTTAAGAAAACAGCATAAAAATCATGCTTCTGAACTTGAAATTGAAGTTAAAGAATATCAAGAAACCGTTCATGCTGTTATGAATCTTGATTGTATTGAACTGCTTAAAAAGATTCCATCAAACTCGGTTCAACTGATTGTTTGTGATCCTCCTTATAATATAAATCTCGCGGAATGGGATAATTTTGATAATTATATTAAGTGGGCATCTAATTGGTTGATAGAGAGCGAGAGAGTCCTATCTAATACAGGAAATATTGTTATATTTGGTGGGTTTCAATATCAAAGTGAAGCGGGAAGTGGTGACTTACTGGAAATTATGATGTATATGCGTCATCAGAGTAATATGCGATTAGTTAATATGATTATTTGGTATTATAAAAATGGTATGAGTGCCCATAGATTCTTTGCGAATCGCCATGAAGAAATAGCCTGGTTTGCGAAGACGAAAAAATATATTTTTGACCTAGATGCAGTGCGTATACCTTTTGATCAGGAAACTAAAGCACTTTACTTAAAAGATAAAAGACTAAATCCTGATAATGTTGAGAAAGGCAAAAATCCGACTAATGTTTGGGAGATTGGAAGATTGAATGGTAATTCATTGGAAAGAGTAGGACATCCGACACAAAAACCAACGGAAGTAATTAGAAGAATTGTCCGGGCGATGTCTTACCCTGGTTCAGTTGTGCTTGATTTTTTTGCAGGTTCAGGAGTGACAACCAGAGTGTGTATAGAAGAAGGAAGACATAGTATTGCTAGTGATATTTCTACTGATTTGAATAGTTATTTAGATCAGCATATTGCCAAAATAAAACCCGATATTTTTTCTAATTTTGTCCCCTTTAAGTTATTAACTAAAACTGAATTTAATTCTCATCCAGTGTTTAGCAAATATAAATTTGACCAGGGCTAATTTTAGAAGAAGAAAAAGCATCATTTACCTGCTTGGAAAATCTCTAAAGCTGTCAAATTTAACTCTGGAAAAATTAGTGATTCAATGCGTTGATTTTCTCGAAACTGGTGGAGTTGATATTCTGCTTCAACAAGATTGTAGACGGAAATAGTAGGTCGTTTAGGGTTTCCGATAAATCTTCTTCCTCCTAATCCTAAATAATCTATAATCCAGTATTCATAAATGCCCAAAATCTCGTATTCTTCTAGTTTCAAAGCATAATCATCACTCCAATTAGTTGAAACAACTTCAACCACCAATGGTACAGAACTTCCTTGAGTAATAACCGATTCTTTTTCCCATCGAGGATTATCTATAACCCGTCGGTCATCAATTACAATCACATCAGGTTCATATCCAGACTGATCACGAGCAGATTTAATTACGCTTTCTTTAGGAATAAAGTAAGGAAGTTTTAATCGTCTAATTTCAAAGTTAAGTTCAGCAATCAAAAAACCTGCAACCCGTGAATGTTTACCTGTGGGTTTAGGCATTTCTACAATTTCTCCGTTGTGTAATTCGTAGTGACATTCTGACCTTTCTGGATACCCAGCGATAAATTCATCAAATGTTACGGTTGTAGATATTGCTTGAATCATAAGCTCTTTTCTGTTGGGAATTATTAAGATTATAGCATTTTCCACACGAATTTGAGCAGTTACTATTGTAGTGCAAGCGTCCTCGCTCGCTAGAATATACGGTTTAAATGCTAAACTGTTCGTAAGTTTTGTTGATCATTGTTTTGAATTAAAAATTAATCTTTGATAATCTTGAATCATTTGTTTAGCGATCGCATCCCAACTATAATAATTTAAGGCATAATTTTGAGCATTTAATCCTCGTCGTTGACGTTCTTGTGGGTTAGTTAATGCGGTTTCAATTAAACTTGAAATTTCATCAATATTGCCATTTCCTACCCAACCTCCTTGGGCTTTTTCCACATCTTCCCAAATATAAATTCCTTTAGAAATTACCACCGGAGTTCCGGCGACCATTGCTTCAGCTACGGCAATGCCAAAATTTTCATAATAGGAAGATAATACAAATAAATCGGCTTTTTTTAATAAAGCGGTTTTGATTTCTCCAGTTACAAACCCGGGAATAATCGTTTTTTCGCCTAAAGGAGATTGTTGAATTTTTTGTTTAATTTTGGCTTCATATTCGGGATCTTGGGGATTAGATCCGGCTAAAATAAATTGAAATTCTAATCCGGTTTTTAAGACTTTTTCTAAAGCGGGAATTAAAATATCTAGTCCTTTTTTTGGTTCAATTCGAGATAGGAATAAAATAATTGGAACATCGGACTTGATTTCTAAATGGGATAAAATTGCTTGGGGAGTTTGGGTTAATTCGGGTAAAGTTACGCCTAAAGGAATGACTAAATCGTTAGTTTTTACTCCAAATCGTTCAGATATTCTTGCTTCTTCTTGACTGGTGAAATGAATTGCTGCCGCTCCGGCAATATTTGGACGTTCTAATAAGGCTGCATAGAGTTTTTTTAACTGTTTTTTCTTGTTTAAATCGGCTGGATCAAGGGTTCCTAAAGGCCGTAAAATATAGGGTAATTTTTGATAACGGGCTACGGTCGCCGATGCCGAACTTACGGGAGAAAATAAGGCATGAATATGGGCTAAATCATATTCGGAGGCGTGTTTTTTTAGCCAGTTTAATAAATCTAAAGAAAATTTATAACGACGAAAGGGAGAACAGGGAAAATAGCGCACCTGATAACCATTTTCCTGTACAGGAATATCCAAGGGAACGTCTAAGGGCTCTTGACCGCTATCTCCATTAGAATTAGTGGTTAAAATCGTGACCTCAACTCCAAGTTTTCCTAACGCCGCCGACAGACCCCGTATCATTTGACTGGGGCCACCATATACTAAGGAAATTGAAGGAATAATTTGTAGAATTCGCATAGGTGAGTGTTGGTTGATAGTGGGTTTTTGATAGTGGGTTTTTGATAGTGGGTTTTTGATAGTGGTTTGATAGTGGGTTTTTGATAGTGGGTTTTTGGTGCGTGCGCTTCGATGGCCGCACCCTACGGGTTTAGGTTGATAAACTGGGGGTAATAGCATCGGGAATTTCTTTTTCAACTCGACGTAAACGAGGCATCCGATAGGCAATTAAAGCGGCGACAATATTGAGGATACCTATTAACATAAATAATAACCCACTTCCTCGTCCTGCACCTACTCCAATAATTGTACCAATACTATCAGCTAATAGTCCACCGGGTTTCATCATTGGTTCTAATACTTTATCAGCTAGGGGCCCAACGGTTAAATGAGGTAGAATTAAAAGCGATCGCTCAACTACACTTTGTAAAGAAAAGATCCGTCCTTGTAATTCAAAGGGGATTTTAGATTGCCAAATTGTATGGTTACTACTAACAATAAAGGGACGGGCAAATAAATAACCAAATCCTCCCATTCCTGCTAAGAAAACTGAAGGTCTAAAACCACCTAAACACAGACATAAACCCTGTAAACCGACTAACCATAAAATTGCTTTCATCCGGTTTTTAGGGCCACCAGAAACGCTCACCGCCACGCTTCCCAGAAGCATTCCACAACCACTAATAGAAAGAATTAAGCCTAACTGTTGACTATTAGCAAAGGTTAAGACCACCGGCCAGAATAAAATAGCAAGCATTCCTTCTGTAAAGTAAGTTATTGCAAAAAAGCTTAATAATTTTTTTAAACCGGGACGGATGAGAATATAATTCCAGGCGGAAAGAGTTTCTTGCCAAAGTCGGTTAAAGTTTAAGGGTTGTTGTTGAGATTTTGAAGGTTCTACTTTGGGAAAACGAACTATTAATAAGGTAATTAACCCTAAAATAAAGGTTCCTGAATCAATAATTAAAATCGAACCAATGCCAATACTACTAACTAAAATTCCGGCAATTGTTGGCCCAGAAATTTTAGCGATCGCCCTAGAAACTTGTACCATGCCATTAGCACGATTTAAGTCATTGCGGGGAACTAATTGGGGAATAGAAGCCATATAAGCGGGCCATTGGAAGGCAGCGGAAATGGAACTAACGGATACAGCGACGTAAATATGCCAAACTTCTAAACGGTTGGAAAATACTAAACTCATTAAAATTAGCGTTCCCACCGCCGCAATAATATCATTGAGAATCATCGCGCCGCGACGACTAGAACGGTCTACAATAGCACCTGCGAGGGGGGAAATCAACAGATTTGGCAGATGAATAAAAACAGAAATTAGGGCAAATTGAGTAATGGAACCTGTGGTTTGATAGACCCAAACTCCCAAGGCAAATTCGGTTAAGCTGGAACCAAACATAGAAACAATTTGTCCCAACCAAACCAGCAAAAAAGTCGGCATACGTTCTTTGTCCCACAGTTTCATCAGTTATAGCTTGCCTATATTAAGTATTGTAAAGAGCATTTGTCAATCGAGGTCTTCGCCATGACTTGCTAATTCTGTTATATTGAAATCCAATCCGCTCTTTTTCAATTTTAAATAAATGATTAGTAATATGCCAAATAACCTGTTTTTTATTGATCAACTTAGAAAAAGTTTTTTAAGTCAAAACGAAAAAAAATTCGACATGAGTTTGCCTCAACAAAATCTGAATATTGAAGACAAAAACAGGTCTAATATTTTTAGGTGGAGAGGACAATTTTCACCTCAGCTAATTGAAAATATAATGCTCGCATATACCCCCAAAAATTCTATTGTTTTTGATCCCTTTATAGGAAGTGGAACGGTTCTCTATATATCAGGATGTTTAGGATTAAAAGCATTAGGATGTGATCTGAATCCGGCAGCTTGGATTTTAAGCAGAATCTATCAACTAATGAATATCAAACCACAGGAACGGCAAAAGGTTATTACCTCAGTTAATCAAAAATTAGATAGTCTATTTTTAATATCTAGTTTTTTTGATAGCCAATATTATCAACCCATACCAAAAGAAGATTTTGAAAAAAAATTGAAAGCTCTCTATGAAGAATTAGAAGAATTTGAGAGTATTATTTTAGATTCCTTAGTGATTTTACTAGATATTTCAGACAATGATTCGTTGATCAGAGAAAAAGTTTATAAAACATCTTCTAAACTTTATCAATTAATTCGAGATATGCCGTACTCTGAAGAAAAAATCAGCACTTTTTTAGGTGATGCACGTCAAATTCCACTGGAGGAAGATCAAATTAATTTTGTGATCACTTCTCCTCCATACATCAATGTTTTCAATTATCATCAAAATTATCGAAGTTCCGCAGAGTTATTAGGATGGAACTTACTCAAAATTGCAAAATCTGAAATTGGTTCAAATCGGGCTAACCGAGGAAATAGATTTTTGACAGTCATTCAATATTGTTTGGATTTAGTCGCTGTTCTTCAAGAACTTCAGAGAATTTGTCAAAAGGAAACACGAATTATTTTTGTAGTCGGTCACCAATCAATGGTGTTAGGTGTTCCTTTTTATAACTCACAAATTATTATAGAATTAGTTAAACAGTCTGGTGTTTTTGAACAGGTACTCACCCAAAAGCGTCAATTTAAAAATAAGTTTGGTCTAATCATCCAGGAAGATTTATTACATTTCATTAATAAAAAAGTTTGCTTATCGGTTCAAAACTGGAATACAATTGCTAGACAGGTTGCTGAGAAAGCACTTAATAAAGGATTAGAGGTTGTTTCAGAAAAAAATGAATTTTTTCTCAACGAGGCAATTAGTAAAATTCCTTATATGAATTCATCCCCCTATTGGCATCAATAAATTATCGAAAGGATAATAGACCGATGATAAAATTTCCAACTCCCCATTATGATAAACTGAGAGCTTGTTTGAAGAATTCTCAATTACCTCCTGCTGATTTGGAACGAGTTCAAGAATCTCTAAAACAATATCAACGATGGATACAAGCATTGGAATCTGTGACACCAGGTCAAACAGATACGGTAGAAAAGTTAGTGGAGGCAACCAATCACTATCAACGTTTTATTGAATTGGATTTAATCTTTGATAGTTCTAACAATTTTCTATATCGTCAAAAGGGACAACTGAAACTGGATAATACAATTCTTGAAGAATTTCTTCCTCAATTGNNGACTCCTTTGAAATTGGCCCAAGAAATACCTTTTCTGGGTTAAGTTTTTTGTCTTCTTTGGGAAATGTAGGTCAGGGAGGTGAACCGAGTTTAAGAACGAAAAACCAAGATTTTATTTTAGGGAAAAAATTATATTTAAAAACTTCTTTTGATAGTGAATTTTACAACTATAAGCTGCTTGAATCTCATTTAGGATATGTTTGTGCTGAATGTAAAACTGATTTGGATAAAACGATGTTTCAAGAAGCAGTTTCTACCAGCAAAGATTTAAAAATGGCTGTTCCTGCTTCCTTGTATTTTTTAGTCTCTGAATTTTTAGATATGATGCCAGTTTCTATTATTTCAACACAGATTGATGATGTCTTAATTGTTAGAAAAAGCAAGCGTTTACCTGCAAATATTCGTCAGCAATACAAAACTCCAGAATCTCGAAAGAAACATCGCCAAACTTATGCAAATTTTCTCGATTCTTCAAAATATCATTCTGATGTATTTCAAAGAATGATTAATAAAATTCAAGTTTTAATTAATGATACAGCCCCCGAAATTGATAAAATTTTAAAAAGAGGACATTTTTAAATCCTTATAATTTTAATTAAAAATGTCCTCTTTTTCAGAACTCTAAAATTTTTATAAGTTATATAATATTCTCATTTTTCTTCTTAATTTCTTCTTCCCAAATATCGACTAAGTTTTTAATAACCACATCCCAACTATAATTACCGACGGATTTCATTCCTTGATTTCCTAGGGTTTTTCTTAATATTGGATCGTCAATTAATTGCTTTAATTTCTGTGTAAAATCTTCTGGATCTTGAGGTGTATATAAAAATCCATTTTCTCCATCTTGAACATTTTCCACCAGTCCTCCCGACCGGGGAGCTAATACGGGAATACCGGAAGCAAAAGCTTCTAATACGGTTAATCCTCTCGATTCTCGTTCAGAGGTGGTAATATGAATATCACTATTAGCATAAACGGCCGGAACTTGTTCATAAGCAACTCGACCCAAAAAATAGACATGACGGGTAAATTTTGTTAAACCTGCGATAATTTCGTCCTGCATTTGTCCATCACCAATAATAATAAAACCCACTTTTTCTAAATCAATTTTTTCCGCAACTTTTGCTATGGTTTTTAAGGTGAAATTCCAACCTTTATCGGGGGTTAAACGACCGACAAAAATTAATTTGGTTAAACTATCTAATTCGGGTAAATTATAATGGGTTTTAAAAAATTGTTCTTGTTTTAAATTAGGGTTAAAACGTTGGGCATCAAATCCAGCTAAATTAGCATAAACCGCATTATGAATTGACATTTGGGGGGCGAGTTGATAGGTGATTTTGCTAGTAAATAAGGTGACATCATAACCGTTATAAATCCAAGCAAAAATCTTTCTAAAAATTTCTCTAATAATTTCTACCGCAAATTTTGGTAAGGGAATATAATCTTCAGCGTAGGATAAAAACCAAGTTCTAAAAAACGCAATACAGGGAATATTGGCTTTTTTAGCATAATCAATTCCTGGTCGTCTAAAAAATCCAAAAAACAGCCTTTCTGGTTCATCGACATGAACTAAATCTGGCTGAAATTGTGCTAATTCTTTTAATAAAATAGAATAGGATGTAATAGAAGGGTTACGTTCAAAATCTAATCCTAAAAATGGCGTACTGGGTAAATTTAAAACCCGCACACCTGGTAAAATATTGCCGCTATATTCTCGCCAATTGGGATAAACAGTTTCAATGGTGCTATAGTCAGGACAAAAAAATAAAACCTCATGTCCCCACTGACTTAACCTTTGTAGTCGCATCATGGCGCTAACAGTAACACCATCAATAACGGGGAAAAAACCAGAGGAAATAATGGCAATTTTCATTTAAACTGTATCTTGATAGTAGTGAGTCCTTTAGGACTCTATCTTAGGTATGAGCGATTTTTCTAATTTAGTCGATTTATTGCGCGATCGCGCCGAATCTCAACCGGATCAACTCGCTTATCGGTTTTTAGCCGATGGAGAAACCGAGTCGGGAACTTTGACCTATCAACAGTTATATCAACAAGCAGTCCAAATTGCATCTTATTTACAATCATTTTTATCCCCAGGCGATCGCGTTTTAGTCGTTTATCCCTATAGTGCGGGATTAGAATTTATTGCGGCGTTTTTTGGCTGTTTATATGCGGGTGTGATCGCAGTTACTGATAACCCTCCGGTATCGACCCAAGCAATTGTTAAGCTACAAACCCGTTTAGAATCTTCTCAATGTCGGGCGATTTTAAGTACAAAAGGGTTAATTGAACAGTTACAAACCCAACTCGCTAACTTTCCCAAAACCAAGGTAGAGACGTTGCATGCAACGT
>DMPJ01000231.1:4878-8271 GCA_003456035.1 Planktothrix sp. UBA8402 | reverse complement strand
GGAACTCCAAAAGGTGTAATTGTTACCCATCAAAATGTTCTGCATAATTCGGCAATTATTTATCACGCCTTCGGACATCATAACAATAGTCAAGGGTTAATTTGGCTTCCATTATTTCACGATATGGGATTAATTGGAGGAGTAATTCAACCCTTATATGGACAATTTCCAGTAACATTAATGTCGCCAATTTCTTTAGTCCAAAAACCCTTTCGTTGGTTAGAAGCAGTTTCTGAATATCGAGCTACCACCAGTGGCGGGCCAAATTTTGCTTATGATTTAGTTTGTCGGACAGCGACGCCTGAAAAGCTAGAAAAGTTAGATTTAAGCTCCTGGGATGTGGCCTTTTCCGGTGCCGAACCCGTGCGTTGGGACACTCTCAAACGGTTTGCGGAAATTTTTGGCCCCTGTGGGTTCAAACCCCAAGCGTTTTATCCCTGTTACGGAATGGCCGAAACTACCCTATTTATTTCCGGTGGACACAAACACTTAACCCCCAAAGTCATCTGGGTTGATCCAGTCGCCCTAGAACAAAATCAAGTCATGAAAAAGGAGCCAGGGGAAGCAGAGGAAGCAGTGCGAGCGTCCTCGNNGGCATTGGGAATTGGGCATTGGGCATTGGGCATTGGGCATTGGGAATTGGGCATTGGGAATTGGGCATTGGGCATTGGGCATTGGGCATTGTCAACTCACAACCAACTGTCAACTGCCAACAACCAACAACCAACAACCAACAACCAACAACCAACAACCAACAACCAACAACAACCAACAACCAACAACCAACAAACACCCGATCTCTCGTCAGTTGTGGGTTTCCCTGGTTGGGAGATGAGGTAATTATTGTTGATCCTGAACAATTAACACCGAGAGAAAACGATCAAGTTGGTGAAATATTAGTATTGGGGAAAGGTGTAGGTTTGGGATATTGGGATCAAACCGAAGACACGGAAACAACATTTAAGGTTTATTTAGACGGACGGGGGCCCTATTTACGCACAGGAGATTTAGGATTTTTAGATGATGGGGAATTGTATATTACTGGACGTATTAAAGACATGATGATTCTGTGGGGAAGAAATCGTTATCCCCAGGAAATTGAAGCCACGTTAGATACCTGTCATCCCGCTATTCGTAATGGACATAATGCGGCGTTTTCTATTGAGACAGAACTCGGAGAACAGTTAATGATTGTATCAGAAATCGAACGACGTTATTTACGCAATTTAAACGTTGAAGAAGTGGTTAATACTATTCGTCAAGCGATCGCCGAACAGAATACCGTTGATGTCTTTGGGATAGTATTATTGAAAACAGCAACTATTCCTAAAACCACCAGTGGTAAAATTCAACGTCGTACTTGTCGGACTAAATTCTTAGAAGGGAGTTTAGATATTGTTGGACAATGGAAATTAGACACAGAAACCAGTCAATTATCAGAATTGGCAAATCGTTCTTAAAAATAGTAGGGTGCGTAAGCGCAGCGCACGCACCATTTCCACTTAAATTGATCACAAAACAACTATAACAATTATCAGAAAAAGTTAGATATTTGCTGAATTTAACAATAGTGAATCTGTGGAAATGAACATAACAAAAAGCTAAAACCATTGTGTCTTTGTGGTTAAATATAGATAACAAAACCTTACCCAATTTTTTACATGACTGAGCAATTAAATTCCTGGCAATGGACAACCTTAACTGAACTCTTACAATATCGAGCAACTGATCAACCAGATCAAATAGCCTATACTTTTTTAGTCGATGGAGAAACCGAAACTGTTACTTTAACCTATCAACAATTAAACCAAAAAGCCAGAATAATTGCCTCTAAATTACAATCAATTTGTCAACCTCAAGATCGAGTTTTATTATTGTATCAACCAGGGTTAGACTATATTAGCGCGTTTTTTGGTTGTTTGTATGCCGGAGTCATTGCAGTTCCCGCCTATCCTCCTAAACCAGATCGATCACTTCCCCGTTTACAGGCTATTATTGCCGATACAAATGCGACTGTTGCGTTAACTACCGAATCTACATTATCAAGTTTGCAACGATTTTTTCCACAAATGTCTGATATTGCGCCGTTAAATTGGTTAGCAACAGATATCCTAGATTATGAAATTGAAAAAACTTGGCAACCTCATTCTATTGATATTCAAACTCTTGCCTTTTTACAATATACTTCCGGTTCGACGTCAACCCCCAAAGGGGTGATGATTTCCCATCATAATTTATTACATAATTTAACCGCAATTTATAATTATTTTGGTCATTCTTCTGAAAGTAAGGGCGTAATTTGGTTGCCTCCTTATCACGATATGGGATTAATTGGTGGAGTTTTAGAACCTTTATTTGGGGGATTTCCGGTGATTTTAATGTCTCCTTTGATGTTTGTGCAAAATCCTTTGCGTTGGTTACAAACTATTTCTAGGTATGGCGCAACTACCAGTGGCGGGCCGAATTTTGCCTATGATTTGTGTGTAAAAAAAGTATTAGGAAAAGCTGGGCTAAGTTCACCCCTAAAATTAGAAAATTTAGATTTAAGTAGTTGGGAAGTGGCTTTTAATGGAGCCGAACCGATTTATCATAAAGTCTTAGAACGATTTACTCAAACCTTTGCTCAATATGGGTTTAGACAAGAGGCTTTTTATCCCTGTTATGGTATGGCTGAAGCAACTTTAATTATTACTGGAGGTTTAAAAACAGCCCCACCAATTTTTAAAACCGTTGATGCTATTGCTTTAGAAAATCATCAGATTTTAGAAGTTGATCAAATGGCTACTAATTTAACAGCCAATACAAAAACATTAGTCGGTTGTGGTCAAAGTTTATTAGATCAAAAAGTATTAATTGTCAATCCTAAAACCTTGAATATTTGTGAACAAGAAAAAGTCGGAGAAATTTGGGTTTCTGGGCCGAGTATAGGACAGGGATATTGGCATAAACCCCAGGAAACAGAAACTCTGTTTAACGCCTATTTAACGACTNNCTTTTAAGGACGGGAGATTTAGGATTTTTGGAAAATCAAGAATTATTTATTACCGGAAGAATTAAAGATATTATTATTATTAATGGTCGCAACCATTATCCCCAAGATATTGAATGGACAGTTGAACAAAGTCACCCCCTAATTCGACCTAGTGGAGTCGCCGGATTTTCTATTGATATCGAGGGGGAAGAACGGTTAGTCGTGGCCGTAGAAGTAGAACGTCAATATTGGCAACAAATTCGTACCTGGGACAATGGTAACGGTTCCGCAAAAACCTCCCCCAAACAGGAGGTGCTTCTGTCCATCCGTCGGGCTGTGTCTCAAACCCATGATTTACAAATGTATAAAACGGTGTTATTGAAGCCCGGAACATTGCCTAAAACCTCCAGTGGCAAAATTCA
>DMPJ01000231.1:0-4868 GCA_003456035.1 Planktothrix sp. UBA8402 | reverse complement strand
AATTAAGAATTACGAATTACGAATGGGTAATGGGTAATGGGCAACTGAAAACAGGATTCTGTTAACTTGGGATGTTAAAGTTCTATGGTGATGGAGGAGTGAGTTATGCAAGTGTTAAATGCGTCTATAAATGGGGCAAAACCCCAACAACCATCGGTAACAGTTCATCATCCAGATGACATTGAGTCTTTCGGGTCGGTCGCCACAATACAAGGGTGGTTAGTCGGTCAACTCGCAGAACGGTTGGGCTTGGAAGCGTTGGAAATTGATGTGGAGGAGGATTTTGCCAATTATGGCCTCAACTCCATCGAAGCAATTAACCTCTCTGGAGACTTGGAAACAATTTTGGGGCGCCGACTTCCCCCGACTCTATTATGGGATTATCCCAATATTTGTACATTGGCTAAATATTTAGCCGATCACAACACCTTGGATATTACCCAATATCAAAAAGGGATTTCCCCCGAAGATGCCGAACATCTTTTACATCATTTAGATCAATTATCGGATGCGGATGTCGATATGTTATTAAATATTCTATTATCAGAACAGGAAAAAATCAATGATTAATTTATTACCATCTGTTAGTCATTTATCTTGTCAAGAAAAGCGCTCCCTTCTAGCAGAATTACTTCAAAAAAAAGCAGAATCAGCTTCAATTACTGAAATTCCTCCTGAATATTATCAAATTGAACAATTTCCCGAATATCTCCATCTGAAACAACAACGGCAAGAATTAGCAGATTTGGGGTTAGGAAATCCATTTTTTACACCCCAGGAAGGAATTGCCAATGATCGGGCTAGAATTCGCGGTCAAGACTATATTAATTATGCCACTTATAATTATTTAGGAATGTGTGGCGATCCCGGTGTTTCCCAATATGCAAAAGAGGCAATTGATCGTTATGGAACTTCCGCTTGTGCTAGTCGGTTATTATCGGGTGAAAAGGTAATTCATCAAGAATTAGAACGGGAAATTGCTGATTTTATTGGCGTTGAAGATAGCATTGTTTTTGTCGGCGGTCATGCCACTAATGTTACTACTGTCGCGCATTTATTCGGACAACATGATTTAATTTTACATGATGCCCTGAGTCATAATAGTTTATTACAAGGAACTTTATTATCTGGAGCAACGGCGATCGCATTTCCCCATAATGATTGGCCAGCTTTAGATCGAATATTGCGAGAACGTCGCTGTCGTTATCAACGGGTTTTAATTATTGTCGAAGGGGTCTATAGTACCGATGGGGATATTCCCAATTTACCCGAATTTATTCAAGTTAAAAAACATCATAAAGCCTTTTTAATGGTGGATGAAGCCCATTCTATTGGCGTATTAGGAAAACACGGCCGGGGTATTGGGGAACATTTTGGAATTGATCCCCATGATGTAGATTTATGGATGGGAACTTTAAGCAAATCCTTTGCTAGTTGTGGAGGATATATTGCCGGATCTCAAGCATTAGTTGAATATCTGAAATATACTGCCCCAGGATTTGTTTTTAGTGTGGGAATTTCTCCCCCTAATGCAGCTTCTGTGATCGCAGCAATTCGGATATTAAAAACTGAACCTCAACGGGTTGAACAGTTACATAAACAGGCTAAATTGTTTTTAACTTTAGCCAAAAATCAAGGATTAAATACAGGTTTCAGTCAAGATTCTCCCGTAATTCCGATTATCGTCGGAGACTCTTGGAAATCGGTACAACTATCTCAAAATTTGTTCAAGCGAGGGATTAATGTGCCATTTATGTTTTATCCCTCCGTACCTAAAAATGCAGCCCGTTTGCGATTTTTTATTACTTGTAACCACACAGAAGAACAAATTCGTTATACTGTAGATACTCTTACCGAAGAAGTCGCAAAATTATAAGAAAATCAATGATTTTTGGAAAATTTTCCGACTTTGAGCATTATCCCCTAAGTTTCTAATTATTATGCGTGTTCTTCTAATTTATCCGGTTTTCCCCCCTAGTTTCTGGTCATTTGAAAAAGCCCTCGCCTTAGTCAACCGCAAAGCATTGCTTCCACCTTTAGGTTTAATTACGGTAGCGGCAATTTTACCCCAAGATTGGGAGTTTAAATTAGTAGACCGTAATGTTAGAGAAATCACAGAAGCGGAATGGAATTGGTCAGAATTGGTGATAGTTTCGGCCATGATTGTCCAAAAAGATGATTTTTTGGAGCAAATTAGAGAAGCAAAACGACGGGGTAAAAAAGTTGCTGTTGGTGGCCCTTATCCCACATCAACACCCCAAGAAGCAGAAGCAGCAGGCGCGGATTATTTGGTTTTAGATGAAGGAGAAATTACCTTACCGTTATTAGTAGAAGCCATACACAGAGGGGATGATAAGGGCGTTTTTCGCATAGAAGGAGACAAACCCGATGTTACAGGAACTCCTATTCCTCGTTTTGATTTATTGGAGAAAGAAGCTTATGATATGATTTCTTTACAATATTCACGGGGCTGTCCGTTTCAGTGTGAATTTTGTGATATTATTGTATTATATGGACGCAAATCCCGAACCAAAACTCCGGCTCAACTTTTAGCAGAATTAGATCGGTTAAAAGAGTTAAATTTTAGTCAGGGTGTTTTCTTGGTGGATGATAATTTTATTGGCAATAAACGTAATGTCAAGTTATTGCTGCATGAATTAAAAGTATGGATGAAGGATAATAATTATCCCTTCCGTATTACCACAGAAGCTTCTATTGATTTAGCTCAAGATCAAGAATTAATGGATTTGATGGTTGAATGTAATTTTAGGGCTGTATTTTTAGGAATTGAAACTCCCGATGAAGATAGTCTAAATTTAACTAAAAAATTCCAAAATACTCGCGGATCTCTAAGTGAATCTGTTGAAAAAATTATCCGCTCTGGGTTACGGGTGATGGCGGGATTTATTATTGGTTTTGATGGAGAAGAAAAAGGAGCGGGCGATCGGATTGTGCGGTTTGTAGAAAAAACTACAATTCCCATTGCTATGTTTAGTATGTTGCAAGTTTTACCTAATACCGCCCTTTGGCATCGTTTAAAAAAAGAAGGGCGATTAATTGAGGAAACCGGGAATGCCAATCAAACCACATTAATGAATTTTCTTCCGACTCGACCGATTGAAGACATAGCGCATGAATATGTGAATGGATTTTATGAATTGTACGATCCACAACGGTATTTAGATCGCACCTATCGTCATTTTATGATGATCGGAGAACCTAAAACTAATTCTATCGGACGGAAATTAGTGGATTGGAAAACTATGCGAGCGCTATTGATTTTATGTTGGTATCAAGGGGTTGTCAGGGAAACTCGTTCGACATTTTGGCGATATTTATGGAATATTTTACGACATAAACCTCGGGTTTTAGATCATTATTTAGTGGTTTGTGGACAGGTAGAACATTTCTATGAATATCGCCAAATTGTCAAAGATCAAATTGAACAACAAATTAAAGATCTTCGAGTAGAAACCCAACGTCAACCAACGGGTATTGCTCAATAGTTTAGGGATTTAATCTTCTGCACTTCTACAGAAACCGGGTTTGGTGAAGGCAGAAACCTGGTTTTTTGGATCGTGTATGGTAGAATCTAATTCTCAATTTTTGTGCATTTTTTCCCGATCCTATGGGAAAATTAAATCAATTGTTTTATTTGTTAAACTTCCACTGAGAAAAAACAGTGTCTCCGACTTATCCACAAAAACATCGGAATTCTAGGGTTGCTCAAACACGACGTCAGTTTTTGCAAACTTCCGTTGCTGCGATGGTAGCATCGTCCCTGTCAAGCTGTGGTTGGACATTAGCTGAGGTCAAAACCACCCCAAACACTCAAATTTCCTCAGATACCTTGTACATTTACACCTGGTCTGGTTACACAGATCAAGATTTGTTAGATCGTTTTCGAGAGGAAACCGGGTTAAAAGTTGTGGCGGATGTCTTCGACTCTAACGAGTCCATGTTAGCCCGACTACAAGCCGGAGGAGCAGGCGCCTATAGTGTCATCTATCCTTCGGGATATATGGTGGAAAAAATGATCGAAATTGGCTTATTGGCTAAACTAGATCGATCATTATTAGTAGGATTAGAAGATTTATTTCCACAATTTAAAAACCCTATTTATGATCCAGATGGTAATTACAGTGTCCCGATTAGTTGGGGAACAACCGGGTTAATTTTTAACCCCAATAAATTAGAAAATGCCCCGGAAGATTGGAGTTATCTATGGGAAAATAAAGATAAGTTATCAAAGCGAATAACCTTACTCAATGATGTGCGGGAAGTCATGGGAGCGACGTTAAGAATGTTAGGATATTCCTATAATTCTACTGATCCCAATCAAATTCGACAAGCTTATGAAAAATTAGTTCAATTACGACCAAAAATCGCTTCTTTTACCACGGATTCTTGGCGACCACAAATGATTGTCGGAGACTTATCAATGGCGATGTGTTATTCCTCCGATGCGGCAGAAATTAGCGAAGATAATCGGGATTTAAGATATATTACCCCCTATAGTGGATCATCTTTATGGATTGATACAATGGTAATCCCTAAAAGTGCTCCTAACCCCGACGGGGCCTATAAATGGATTGATTTTATGTTGCGACCGGATATAGCAGCAACCTTAGTTAAACGGTTAAAATTTGCCACTCCTTCGAGATTAGCTTATGAAAAATTACCGGATATATTGAGAAATGATCCGACTTTATTTCCTCCAGAATCAATCCTGGCTCGGAGTGAAATGATTCATGATCTGGGTAAAGCTAATGAAATTTATGAACGGTATTGGACACGGCTAACCAGTTAATTGTTAACTGCTAACCCTTAACCAATCTATAGCAATTGTTAAGGTAATTAGAATATTT
>DMPJ01000058.1 GCA_003456035.1 Planktothrix sp. UBA8402 | reverse complement strand
GGGAGTATTAACAGCTTCATTCATCGCTTTATTCAAACAATAGTCTTCTACCGCTTCCCCAAGTTTCTCCAAGGAAGATTCTTCATCAGGCAAAAGTTGTCGCCATAGAGCAATAGGAATCACCACGGCGATCGCCTCTCCATCTTGGCTCGTCAGATATTCAATATTTAGCATGGTTTCCATTTTAGACTTCAGAAACTATTAGTTATTCTACCTGATCTGCAAGTTATGTGGCAAGAAGATATATCGTCCCACAACAAGAAACTATGATCGCCCTTTCTTGTGATCATTGTAGGGAAAGCGATCGCCTCTTTAAAAAAAAGCGATCGCCTATTTCAAATAACCCTGAATATAATAGATGTTGAGGGTTTGCGAATTAGGATTCTATTATCTTTCGTTCTGCTACTCTTAATTTTGCTGAACGAGCACGATGATTATTATTCAGTTCATCGGGTTGGGGTTGAATCGGTTTTTTGGTTAATACCTGTAAAATAGGAGAATCTTTGAACCGATGTTTAACAATTCTATCTTCTAAACTATGAAAACTAATTACCCCAATTCTACCTCCAGGTTTTAACCAATATTGAGCTTGATCTAAGAACTTTTCTAAACAAGTTAATTCTTGATTTACCGCAATTCTTAAGGCTTGAAATACACGGGTAGCGGGATGAATTCGTCCGTGACGATAACTCGCCGGAACACAACCTCCGATCGCATAGGCTAAATCTGTTGTGGTTTGAAATGGCCGTTTTTCTACAATTAGTTTAGCAATTCTTCTTGACAACCTTTCTTCCCCATAATGATGAAAAATATCGGCTAATTGCTTCTCATTCCAATGGTTGATAATCTCCGCCGCCGTTAAAGATTGTTGTTGATTCATTCGCATATCTAAGGGGGCGGTATGGCGAAAACTGAACCCTCTTTCTGGCTGATCAAACTGATAGGAACTTACCCCTAAATCCGCTATAATTCCATCAAATTGTTTAGATTTTGGGTGATATTGAGTAAAATTTCCTTGCCAAAACTGCACTCTTTCTAATAGAGAAGGTTCTGCTTGTTCAAATTTAACACGAGCAGCGGCGATCGCATCTTTATCTTGATCAATTGCTGTTAACTTGATATTCTCCCACGCTTGCAATAATAACAAACTATGTCCGCCACCGCCAACGGTAGCATCCAAATATTCCCCCCCCGCACGAATTTCTAACCCCGCAATTAATTCCCGACTCAATACAGGAATATGGACAAAGGAGGTTTGAGTATTTTCTTCCACTACTTCGATTTCAGACAATGTAATTATTCCTATAATTAATGATTTTAGCTTAAACGGTAAGTGTAAGTCATATTTTTGACTTCTAGTTTAGCATTATATGTCTTTTTGAACTTCAGCTTAAACTTTTGAATTTCAGGTGTTGTTAGAGGACACCGAGTTGATATAATAATACAAACCTTTTCTTGTTTAGCTGGGTCATCAGAAAGTTTTTTTATGGTTGCTTCTAGTTGCTCAATGGCGTGCAAAATTTTAGACCCTTTAAGCTCAATATAGGTTTCTATAACTTTTTTGATATCCTGTTGATCAGGAATAACCAAATAATCACAACGCAAACCTTCTTTAATTGCACATCCATCAACCTCAATTACACAAACCCTAAATTGATTCGGATTTTCAATAACTAATTTACTCTTATTTTCTGCAAGAGGTATTAGTTTATTAGATGAAGTATTTTCGCACTCTGGAAAACGCTTTTTCATATCGCACTTAAATCAGGTCAAGAAGTTGATCAAATTCCATAGCCAATTCTTCAGAAACAGAGTCAATAATATTGGTATCAATTAATCCCGTTTCTTCAGAGATAATGGATTTACAGAAACCATCCATTAAAGAGTAAACCGCTACATCTTTTGTTAATAAAGTTTTATAGCGAGGAACAATTTTTTCTAATTTTTCAATCACTTGATCATTAGCATCCTGATAAATTAAACCCGCTTGTAGTAAATTGTTAGTTGCGGTTAAAATATAAGGGCTATGGGTGGTAATAAAAAATTGAAGACCATCAGGCTTAGAGTTAAAAACAGTAGCTATTAACTCAACAATATGTTTTTGGGCTGTAGGAAAAATATGGGCTTCTGGTTCTTCAATATATATAGTTTGACCTCTCCCAATAGTTTGTAAAAATGGCACTGTAGATAATATAACTACTAATGGTAGTGTTTCTTGTTGACCTGATGAGCAAATAGAAATACTAATTTTTCTACCATCTAAAGTTTTTAAAAAATCTTCTCCTTTTTCATCAAAATATTGACCACATAAAATTTTTTCAACTAAGGGTTTAATTTTCTGCTTCATGAGCTTTTCGTCTTCCATTTCCAATTCATTTCCCGAAGCAAATTCATTGATTTTAATATGTAATTCTTTGATAAATTCATAAAATAAGCCGAAATTTTCAATAAATGGATCTAATGAATTATTATTGGATAAAACAGAAAAAATATTTTTTTGTAGATGGGCAAAAAAAGAACGCACTGCGGGTATAAAATTTTGATAAAATGTAGATTCTTT
>DMPJ01000419.1 GCA_003456035.1 Planktothrix sp. UBA8402 | reverse complement strand
CGAATTACGAATTACGAATTATGAGTTTCGCAGTTCCCTATTCCCTATTCCCTATTCCCTATTCCCTATTCCCTATTCTGCAATTCCCTGTTCCGGTGTTCCGGTGTTCCGGTGTTCCCTTACTTGATTAAAAGCGTGGGGTCATACAATAGGGACAGTCTAACCATTCGGGTTTCAATTCGGCTGCACACCCCTTACAGGTTAAGCCCTGTTTACGTTTGGCTTTGAGTTCCGCTTCTAAACCAGAATCGGTAAATGTGACCCGCTCCACTTCTTCAAAGGTGGTATAGCCTTCACGAACTAGCTGCAAACTATAGGCTAGGATGGTTTTCATCCCTTCTTCAACGGCCGCTTCTTTGATTTGTTCGGTGGGGGCGCCTTTGGTAATCAAGGTTTGCAGTCTTTCCGTCACCTTCAAGAATTCATACACCCCTACCCGACCTTTATAACCAAGTCCATTACATTTTTTACACAACTGACCTCCATCAGCCAAATGCTTCCGTTGTTCAAGAGGAATGGTATTGGCTTTATAGAAGGTAATATCTACTTCCTGGGAAGTAGATAACCCATAGCGACCTAGTTCTTCACTTGTGGGGGTATAGGGAACCCGACACTCGCCACAAACCCGACGCATCAGACGTTGGGCGAGAATCCCTAATAAGGCCGCGGACACCATGAAAGGTTCTACCCCCATTTCATCTAAACGGGCGATCGCACCCGCCGCGTCGTTAGTATGTAAAGTGGTTAATACTAAGTGTCCGGTTAAGGCGGCTTCAATGGAGGTTTTTGCTGTTTCTAAGTCCCGGGTTTCCCCGACTAATAAAACATCGGGATCTTGTCGCAAAAACGCGCGTAAAATATTAGCAAAAGTTAAGTTTTTCTCCCGAATTACCTGACATTGGGTAATTCCTGGTAAGGCATATTCAATCGGATCTTCGGCTGTACTAATATTAATCGCTGGATCATTTCGTTCGGCTAAAACCGAATACAGGGAGGTGGATTTTCCTGAACCAGTTGGCCCTGTGACTAATATTAAACCAAAGGGTCGAGAGGCAGTTTCTCGGACTAAGGCTAAGGTTTCTTGATCAGTAATTAATTTATCTAATCCTAATTGGGTTGAGGAACTATCCAAAATCCGCAAAACAATTTTTTCGCCATAGCGACTAGGGAGACTATTAACTCGGAAGTCTACAGTCCGTCCTCGAAACTTCCGACGAATCCGACCATCTTGGGCTTGACGGCGTTCGGCGATATCCATTTCCGCTAGAATTTTAAACCGCGAGGTAATGGCTGGAATCACCTTTTTCGGAAACTTATAGTATTCCTCTAAAACCCCATCTCGACGCATCCGAATCCGCATTTCATGTTCTTGGGGCTCGACGTGAATATCGGATACTCCTTCTGAGAGGGCTTTAGCTAAAATCACGTTCACCGCTTTGATCACCGGGGCGGTTTCGGATTCTTGGATTTCGTCGGCCAAATCCATCCCACCGCCTTCGTCCCCCATGTCTTCGAGGTCGGTGGTGTCAAAATCCCCGGCGGTAAATTCTAATTTCTCTTTGTCGCGAATGGCGGCTTCGACGGCTTTGCGTTTAACGTCTTCATTACTGTAGGCGGAAATGATTTGATCGTAATCTTCATGGGTAATCACCCGCCGTTGTAATTTCAGGGCTTTGGGTCGCAGGATTTGGTTTCTTAACTCCTCCAACGCCGTTAGGTTATCCGGGTCAACCATCGCAATCAAAACCGAGGATGGATCACTTTCAACTGTGCGTAGGGGAATGAAGCGATGGCGTTTACAGGTTTCTAAACCTGTCTCCAGAAATTTCAGCATGACATCGAGTTCTTCCGTCGTCATCGGTTCGATTTCAGGATCATAGGCCTCGACCCCATAAATAATTCTCAGTTCAAATAACTGTTGTTTTTTGTACTGACGGGCCAACTCCGGGGGGAGAGGCTGACCCGTCATCGACTCCAAAATTTCTGTTAGGGGCTGGCCGGGTCGGGCATTTTTGATCGCCTGCTGCAACTGCTCAGGATTAATATAGCCGGATTGAATTAATTTGTTGCCAAAGGGAGTATTACTTTGAACAACTAAGGCCCGTCTTTGGGATGCGTTAGTCATAGCTTAGACTTAAGGTATATATTTTTAAATTTGACTGCCGATCTCAGACCCATCTAAGAGCCAAGTCCCTCAGAACAAAACCGCCATAATCTGGGATTGATCTAGGTTTTAATAGGATTCTCGCCCCTGTGATCGTCAATTTTAACTAAATCTTGCTGTTTTCAACTCTGATCCTGATTGGGGATAAGTTCGGGGAGATCGTACATTTCCTCCTGTATTGATCCGGCGACTTAACCCATTCCCTCTTCTGATCCCTCTTTTGATCCCCCTGCCCCTAAAAATGAATTATCTTTATCTATGATAGCTTTTCCCCTGACTGAGGTTGTATTTTAAGCTATAATTTTGATGAAAATTTTTGCAGTAACGTTTGGGTCATGATTATATAGGGCGGGGTTGTTCCTAATATCCTGAAGGTTTGGGAAATCTCGCTGGATTTTTTGTGATTAACAAGGACAAGTAGTACGATTATGGTACCTAATTCAACGGCTAATACTTCTGATGAACTAACGGGTCAATCCTATTCAACCTCTGAATCGGAACCTAAAAGCTTTGGTGATCTTGAAGATGATGCTACAACCGCGACCGAATCAAGCTCTGAAACTTCCGTAGCGACGGAAACAACTACAACCCCAGCACCGACTGAAACCACCTTTGGTCAGGAAATAGAATCAAGCGGGGAGGGTTTTCCTGCCGAAGTTATGGCATTAGTAGAAGCTAACGCCTCCTTGAAGGTTCAACTGGAGGACGTTAGTGGTCAATATCGCCGTTTAGCCGCAGATTTTGAGAACTTCCGCAAACGGACTCAAAAGGAAAAAGAGGATTTGGAAATTTCCATCAAAGGTTCAACTCTGAAGCAGTTACTCCCGGTTGTGGATAACTTTGATCGAGCTAGATCTCAAATTAAACCCCAAACGGATGGGGAAATGAATATCCACAAGAGTTACCAAGGGGTTTATAAATTAATGGTGGATTCTCTGAAGCAACTTGGGGTGGCGGTAATGCGTCCAGAAGGAGAAGCTTTTGATCCTAGTCTACATGAAGCCGTGATGCGAGAACCTACGGATGCTTACCCGGAGGGAACGGTGATTGAAGATTTAATGCACGGTTATCAATTGGGAGAACGGGTATTACGTCATGCGATGGTAAAAGTCGCAACGGCTCCTGAAGCTGATTCTACAGAATCTCCGGCCGACGAAGAAACCACTTAATCAGTTGTCAGCTATCAGTTATCGGTTATCAGCTATCAGTTATAAGTTATAAGTTATAAGTTATAAGTTATAAGAGGAGTTATGGGAAAGGTTATTGGCATCGACTTAGGGACAACAAATAGTTGTGTTGCGGTGTTGGAGGGAGGTAAACCGATTGTAATTGCCAATTCCGAGGGAGGACGAACTACTCCTAGTATTATTGGATTTGGTAAGTATGGCGATCGCTTAGTTGGTCAATTGGGCAAGCGACAAGTGGTTACTAATGCTGAAAATACGGTTTACAGTATTAAGCGGTTTATCGGGCGTCGTTGGGAAGATACCGAAGAAGAACGCTCCCGGGTTCCCTATAAATGTGTTCAGGGCAAGGACAACACCGTTAATGTCCAAATTCGTAACCAAGTCTACACCCCTCAAGAAATCTCGGCGATGGTGTTGCAAAAGCTCAAGGAAGATGCCGAAGCCTATTTGGGAGAAGCAGTAACCCAAGCGGTGATTACGGTTCCAGCTTATTTTACCGATGCTCAACGACAGGCTACAAAGGACGGTGGAACTATTGCCGGGTTAGACGTCCTAAGAATTATTAATGAACCAACGGCTGCGGCTCTCTCCTATGGGTTAGATAAACAAGATCAAGAACAGAAGATTTTGGTCTTTGACTTGGGAGGCGGTACTTTTGATGTCTCGATTCTACAACTAGGCGATGGGATTTTTGAAGTCAAATCAACGGCCGGAAATAACCATTTGGGTGGGGATGATTTTGATAATTGTCTCGTCCAATGGATGATTCAAAAATTCAAAACTCAGGAAGGAATCAATTTATTAACCGAAAAAATGGCGGTGCAACGGTTACGAGAAGCCGCCGAAAAAGCCAAAATCGAGNNTCCGATGATTCCGGCCCCAAACATTTGGAATTGGAACTCGGTCGCGGCGAATTTGAAGGTTTAGTTAAACATCTAGTAGACAGCACCATTGAACCTGTCACCCAAGCCCTGAAAGATGCTAGTTTACAGCCAAATCAGATTGATCGAATTATTTTAGTCGGCGGGTCTACCCGAATTCCGGCTGTTCAACAAGCAATTAGTGATTATTTTGGCGGTCGAAATCCAGATCGTTCCGTCAACCCCGATGAAGCCGTTGCTTTAGGAGCCGCCATTCAAGCCGGGGTTTTAGCCGGGGAAGTTAAGGATTTATTATTATTAGATATTACTCCTTTATCTTTAGGTTTAGAAACTTTAGGGGGAGTATCTACTAAAATTATTGAACGCAATACTACAATTCCTACTAGCCGTTCTCAAATGTTTTCCACCGCCGTTGATGGCCAGTCCTCCGTTGAAATTCACGTTCTCCAAGGAGAACGGGCTATGGCTCATGATAATAAAAGTTTAGGCAAGTTCCTGCTCAATGGTATTCCTACTGCTAAACGGGGTATTCCTCAAATTGAAGTCGCTTTTGATCTTGATGCTAATGGCATTCTCAAAGTTTCGGCTCAAGATAAAGGCACAGGACGGGAACAAAGCATTGAAATTAGTAATACTGGAGGATTGACGGAAGCGGAAATTGAACGGATGCGTCAAGAAGCAGAAGTTTATGCCGATGAGGATGAAAAACGGCGTTTAGTCGCGGATCTGAAAAATCAGTCCGAAACCCTATTCTATAATTGTAAACAGACCCTTAAAGGTAATGCTAACCGGATCGGTGATCAACTCAAAGAACGAGTCCGTCAAGAAGCTGCCGCCTTGAAAAAAGCTGTAGCTAGTTCCACTATCTCCTACGAGGAGATGAAAAAACAGGTGGAATCGTTCCAAGAAATGCTGTATGCTTTGGGTTCAGCCATTTATGAGCAGGCTGGCCAGAATGCTTCTGCTTCTGCTTCTGCTTCCCCTTCCCCTTCTTCGTCTTTTGCTTCTGAGGATTCGGAATTTGATGCCTCTGTTGAAGATGCACAAAAAACAGAAAATACAGAAACCCTAAAAGATATAGAAGATGTAGAAGATGTAGAAGATGTAGAGGAAAGCAGCAGCGAGTTATCCCTGGTTAATAACAGCAGCATCATCGACACGCCCTTTGGAATAGATACTATTTCTATTCCAGAGCCAGTAACCGATCCAGGTAATCCTTTCACCTAAAAAGGATTCTCGTTGAACCAAGAATCCTCCTAATTCTATGAGGGGGAGTGTCAACTCTCAATTCACTAATTGACACTCTCACCGTCTGAAGACGCTGAGATTCTTGGTTCAACGAAACCACTTAATTAAAGTACCTTGCAGTGCTTTAACCAGAGGTGGGATTCTCCCCAAGCGTAAATTTGGGTATGCCCTACCCTATTCGCATTGCTGCGAGTTCTTTTTTAGCTTGAAACAAATTTGTTTCAAAAACTGTTCGTCTAGCTCCCATGAATCTTTTACCCACTGCTGGGGGGGACTAGAACTTTGCAGTAGAACCCTATAGATTCAA
>DMPJ01000329.1 GCA_003456035.1 Planktothrix sp. UBA8402 | reverse complement strand
ACCTGCCCGGGGGAAAGGGTCAGTCACAAATCCTAATTCTAGTAATTGTTGATAAGCTTTTTTGCCTAAATCCCTGGTAGGGGCTTGGGATCTGATAATCTGAATTAACAGAGGTACAGCCAGTTCCGGTTGATTTTTCGCTCGGTGTAGTAAGGCTAACTGATAGGTAGCGGTATCGCGCATTTGTGCCGTGTCACGGGCTGCATTCCGGTGACTGTCGGCAATGCGGTTATCGACACCAGAAAAACTGTTCGCTAACTGTTGATAAAAATTCGATAACTGGTTAAAAACTTGACGTGCTTCCTGGAATTTTTTTTCTGCCTCGGCATAATTTTCACTGGCAACGGCACTATCAGCCTCTTGCATTAGCCGTTTTCCGCCCTCAATACTCAAAAAACTACTATCTAAAGACAAAGGACGAATATCATTAGGATTGAGGGGAGCCAAATCACCCGATGGTGGTGCAATCTCAGTTTCTGTTCCATCCCTCAACTGTACATTCCCTTGTGCAACAGTTGGAGAAGATTCTTGAGCATTAACGTGAAATGGCGACAAGACACCCCAAGCCACCATATAGGGGATAGATAGATAGGCTGTAAGTCGAAGGAAGCTAACAGTTCCAGAGGATACCATGACTCAATTGCGCGAACGCGATAAAAAAAAACATTAAACTTCATGGATCTTATCATTAATCGTGAGCAATCCTATACTGATGCCCTTAACCTGATCCCTGCTCAACCGATACAGGTTATATTTTTTCTGGGGGAGGGAATCATCAATCAATTGATTTTCTCCCAAACCGTCCAGAATAAATCGATCTGAACATTATTAATCAAGATTTAAGCCTAGGTATATATTCAATATGACATCATCAGTTAACTCATCAAACGTTCTGGAACCAAACTATCAGGGCATTGGCGTCCCTGACCAGAGCATCGGCTCTGTATTGCAACGGGGGGGCGAAGAATTAATCCTAAATAAAGTCTCTGACCGCTTCACGGTGCAATTATCCTCCCCTAACACCCCAATCAAGGATTTACCGCAACCTCCGATTCCCATCCAACACGCCAATAGTGTTCCTCCTTCCTTAGAGGAGTTACAAGTCGCCTCTGGGCAACTGGATGAGGCGATGGAATTAGCCCGCAATTCTAAAGATATTAACTTTGCTAGTCATGTTTACCAACTCGATAATGATCCTACTTCCGTTGTATATTTAACCGATCAGCTTACCATTCAGTTTCAAGAAGAAGTTGATCCCTCAACACGAGAGTCTATTGCTTCAGAATTTGGATTAAAAGAGTTAAAATCCATAGACAATTTACCTAATGCCTTTGTTTATGGAATCACTTCTAAATCCTCTGAAAATCCTCTGAAAATTACGAATCGTTTAACTCGTAATCCTCAAGTTTTACTAGCTGAACCTAATATTATAATTAGAAGTCGGCCCTATTATGTTCCCAGGGATTCTTTATATAGTAAACAATGGTATTTAAACAATAATGGGGGTAATCAACTGGCATCTGGTTCCCATATTTCCAGTGAAAAAGCTNNGGAATTCGTTCTGTTGTGGTGGCAATTAGTGATGATTCTGTAGATATTAATCACCCGGATTTTCAAGGAGTGGGTAAAATTGTTGCCCCTTTAGACTTAAAAGGTCGAGATAATATTCCACTTCCAGAAGCTCCGACAGATAATCACGGGACTGCTTGTGCCGGGGTCGCTGTGGCGGAAGAAACCGGAACCGGAATTGTCGGGGTAGCTCCGGGTTGTGCCTTAATGCCAATTCGGACAACCGGATTTTTAGATGATGAGTCTGTGGAACAGATTTTTAATTGGGCAATTGACAAAGGTGCTGCGGTTATTTCTTGTAGTTGGGGTGCGAGTGCGATTTATTTTCCTTTATCAGCACGGCAAAAAGCAGTAATTAATAAAGCTGTAACTCAAGGTCGTAAGGGCAAAGGGTGTGTAGTTGTTTTTGCCGCTGGAAATGCTAATCGTCCGGTTAATGGTATTCTCGATGAATCCGGTTGGCCGAATGATATTATTAGCGGTCGGGTGAAATGGTTGGCTGGATTTGCCGTTCATCCCGATATAATTGCGGTTTCTGCTTCTAATAGTTTGGGTAAGAAATCCGCTTATAGTAACTGGGGAGTTGGAGTTTCGGTCTGCGCTCCGAGTAATGACGCGCCTCCGGGGATGTGGTTACAAGAAACGGGCTATATCGGCACGCCTCCAGTCCTGAAGGGGACGTTACCCGGTTTGGGAATATTTACCACTGACCGCACGGGAGTCGCAGGTTATGATCAATCGGATTTTACGCCCTATTTCGGTGGGACGTCTAGTGCAACTCCGGTTGTTGCTGGGGTGGCGGCTTTAATCTTATCAGCAAATCCGACATTAACGGCCCTAGAAGTTCGCCGAATTTTAGAACAAAGTGCGGATAAAATTGTGGATGCTGACCCTGATCCCCAGTTGGGAATTCGCATGGGAAATTATGATAAAAATGGCTATTCTCAATGGTTTGGTTATGGCAAAGTGAATGCGTTTAAAGCAGTGCAAATGGCACAAAATAGACGCATGGTTCAGCAACAAATTTCTCATAGTATTTCCCAAGAAAATAGTCAGAGTACGGCTATTCCTGATAATAATTCTAATGGGATTAGTAGTTTAATTGCGATTACAGAAACCAGTCCGATTCAGGATATTCAAGTAACAGTTGAGATTCAACATAGTTTCTTAGGAGATATTGAAGTTTGGTTAGTTGCACCCAATGGAGATAAAGTGTTACTTCAAAATCGAACTTTAGGGGTCAAAACCGAATTGAAAACTACCTATAACTTACAAAATACGCTGTATTTGAGACAGTTTATCAATCTTTCTGCCCAAGGAAACTGGCAGTTAAAGGTTATAGATGCTATTCCTGAAAATACCGGAATTCTCAAATACTGGAAACTGGAATTAGGGTTGTAATTTCAAGATTATGCCCCAATTGGATTAGAAATTGGGGCATTAACTCTTGAAGAAATCACCGAAAACAACAGAAAAATTGTGTTTAAGGATGTTTTATCTTAACAACATTGGCAGGAAAAAAACCAGATAACTCCAAATTTTTAATTAGAATTGGCTTTACATTGATTGAGAATACGAGAGTCATTTTCACTAACATTAGGAAGGCGATGAAACCCTTCTAAAACCAGATTATTTTCGCTGATTTGACCTCCAACTGTAGCAACAACAGCAGTATTATTCAAACCAATTTGATAGGAATGAGTCTCTTTAGTGTAACTTTCAATAATGTTTAAACTAAGCTGATTTCCTTTCGGAACTCCAGTAAAACAGTCAAAAGACGAGCGCGGCATATAAAACGCCCCAATTACTTGACCTTGCTTAACTTCAAACACCATGTAAGATTGTCCAATTTGTTCCGGTTGCGGAGATTCACCATAGAGGTAAACCCCATCGGCGAGAAAATTATTTTGGACAACGGCCGTTTCTGAACCAATATTGTTAGGATGTTGTGCAAGTAAAACTGTATTCGCCGAGGCAATTTCCCCAAAACCCAGGATTACAGTTAAGACTAAAATATTATTCAGGGGGGAAAGTTTGGTAAATACCCGGCGAAACCTACCCCAAGATGAACCATAATTGAGCAGTTGATCAAGCATTTTTTGAATCTCCTGCGAAGAAAGGCATTGATAACCGAATCTCTAGCTACAGCCTAAGTTCACTTAATTTCGGTGAAGTTTGTTGCTAATTCCAACATACAATATTTTTTGCAATTGGACATCACCCTTTCGACTAACCTAGATAGCTAATGCAGCAAACTAGATCAAACCGTTTTGATAGTACGCCCACCAGAGGTATGATGACGTTACGGAGCAACTAAGGGAACGCAAAATCAAAATGCGAATTCTATTTGTCGCCGCAGAAGCGGCACCTTTGGCAAAAGTAGGTGGGATGGGAGATGTGGTCGGTGCATTGCCGCAGGTGTTGCGGGCAATGGGACACGATGTTCGCATATTTATGCCCTATTATGGCTTTCTCGCCGATAAGATCAAAGTCCCAAAAGACCCGATCTGGTGGGGAAATGCCATGTATCAGCGTTTCGCTGTCTTTGAAACGGTATTTCCAAAAACGGATGTACCATTATATTTATTTGGGCATCCCTCTTTTATGCCTCGTCGCGTTTACTACGGAGAGGATGAGGAGTGGCGGTTCACTTTATTTTCTAGTGGTGCGGCGGAATTTGCCTGGAATTATTGGAAACCCCATATCATTCACTGCCATGACTGGCACACCGGAATGATTCCTGTCTGGATGCAAGAAACACCTGATATTGCCACAATCTTCACTATTCATAATTTAGCATATCAAGGGCCTTGGCGTTGGTATTTGGAACGGATTACTTGGTGTCCTTGGTATATGCAGGGTCACAATACCATGGCGGCGGCGGTACAAGCGGCTGATCGAGTAACGACCGTTTCACCAACTTACGCTGAACAAATTCAAACCGCAGCTTATGGGGAAAATTTAGAAGGGTTACTTTCCTTTGTCAGTGGTAAAATGACGGGAATTTTAAATGGAATTGATACTAATTCCTATAACCCGGCTACTGATCCTTATATTCCAGAACGGTTTACTGCTGATACTCTGGAAAATCGTCGCGCCAATAAAGTTGCCATTCAAGAAGAAGTGGGATTAGAAGTTAATTCTAATACTTTTTTAATGGGGATGGTAACACGATTGGTGGAACA
Source organism: Planktothrix sp. UBA8402 (assembly GCA_003456035.1). Taxonomy (GTDB): domain Bacteria; phylum Cyanobacteriota; class Cyanobacteriia; order Cyanobacteriales; family Microcoleaceae; genus Planktothrix. Next base: position 2,529 of record DMPJ01000329.1, on the reverse strand, counting down.
GAAAGGGATTGATCTGGTAATTCAAATTATGGATCAATTCTTATCTTATAGCGATTGTCAATTGATTGTTTTGGGAACGGGCGATCGCTATTATGAAACCCAATTATGGCACATGGCTTCTCGTTATCCGGGTCGGATGACGACACAATTATTGTTTAATGATGCCCTATCCCGGCGGATTTATGCGGGTTGTGATGCCTTTATTATGCCTAGTAGGTTTGAACCCTGCGGTATTAGTCAAATGTTGGCAATGCGTTATGGTTGTGTTCCAATTGTTCGACGCACGGGCGGTTTAGTCGATACGGTGTCCCACAGTGATCCGATTAATTATCAGGGTACGGGATACTGTTTTGATCGCTATGAACCTTTAGATTTTTATACCTCAATGGTTCGGGCTTCTGAAGCATTCCGGTTTAAAGATCAATGGCGAGAATTGCAACGTCGGGGAATGAGTCAAAACTTTAGCTGGGAAAATTCCGCTAAAGAATATATCCAACTCTACAACAATGTGATGGATAGTTATGGCGGCGTTTCTAATGAACCCGCACCCGAACCTGCACCACCTCAACCACCACCAACAACTCCTGGTGTTGTGGTTTAAGTAATAGTTGATTTATACTAGGATTAAAGTTCAAAGTTCAAAGTTTAAAACGGTTTAAATTTTGAATTTTGAACTTTATAAGTTATTAATTTAAGCAAATAAATCTAAAGGAAAATGTCCGTATACTCCATTAATTCCATTTTCTTCGGTTGATTGAAAGGAAATTAAAGCTCCTCGATATTTTTCTATCTAGGGACTAATATAAAAAGTTTGACTCCGACCATTGAATTTTAAATATACTGCTCCTGAGAGAGATTCTAAAGTATTATCTTCGACATTAATATCATATTCAAAGGCTTTTAAATAATCTTTTAATCCGGTTAATGCTTCTTCCATTGAATCGGCACAAATTCCGATCATTTGATATTCAGATTCACGATTTAGTAATAATAACGCTGTTTGAATATCAACTTTTTCTTGCTCGGAAATATTGGGAGTAACATCCGTACAAATAAAACCATTTAAAATGGTTTGGGCATCTGAAATTGTTAATGGGGAATTCATAATTTTCAAGGATTTTAGGTTTAGTTTAGATATAGCAGGGAATAGGGAATAGGGAATAGGGAATAGGGAATAGATTCAATTCCAGCGAGCGGGGACGCTCGCACTGCCCGAAGACGGACTAGGCAGTGGCTTGGGTGAGTTCTTGCCAGCGTTGATGCCAAAGTTGCATAGCGGTTTCGCCTTCGGGTAGGTCAGCAAATTCTTGGCTTTGTTGTTGCAGTTCGGGAGCGAAGCGTTCTAGGCCATCGAAGCTATTGCAATAATGCAAAACGTTTTTCCAGCTATCGTGCCATTGTTGGAAGGTTTGTTGACGCTCTCGCAGGGGTCTGAGACGTTCTTCTTCTTGGGTTTGGCGTTGGGTTTCACGTTTGAATTGTTGGGATTTTTGCGCCCATGCAGAACGCCATTCTTCTAATACAGATGTGTCATACTGATTTGGGTATTGCTTGACTTCTAAACTAAGCATTTCCCCTAGTTGATCTAAGTAGGAGCGATCGCTACAATTTTTAATCGCATCTAAACCCGTTTCTTTCCACAAAGGTAGGCGACGATAACTGACAAAAACGGCTTTTTTCTGTTCAATTTTTACCCAAATTTGGTGTTGCCAGAATTCTAGGCGCTCAATGTTTCGAGGTGCGATACTGAGTAAGGTAGCAACTTCTAACCAGACACGGGCTAGGGGCCATTGACTCGGAACAATAACTCCAGCCTTAATTAAATTATGAGACATGGGCAAACACCTAGATTCTGAACAATTATTTTCCCAAATACTAGATACAGTGTCTTGATTGGGATTGATAATTAATTATACTCTATATTTAGATTTTAGTCTAGGTGTTGAGGAAAAAAATTTGGAGCCTCGGCTGAGATTGGGCCAAGATTGTAGAGGCGGAGAAAGTGAGTTGAGCCAAAGGGTTTTAAGAGCCGACTTTAGTACAATAGCAGAAGTTGACACCCTTGGCAAAGATAAATATTTTGGACATCGGTGATTAGGTGTTTTATAGATAGGTTATGAAAATTAATAAAATTCATCATATTGCGATTATTTGTTCTAATTATCAAAAATCTAAGGATTTTTATGTCAATATTTTAGGGTTTGAAATTATTCAAGAAACCTTTAGGAAAGAACGAAATTCTTATAAATTAGATCTACGAGTAGGAAACCAAGATCAGATTGAGTTATTTTCCTTTCCTAATCCTCCTAAACGGCCGAATAAACCAGAATCTTGTGGTTTAAGACATTTAGCTTTTGAAGTGGATGATATCGATCAAAGCGTTACGGATTTATTGGAAAAGGGGATTATGGTAGAACCAATTCGCCTCGATGAAATTACTGGAAAACGATATACATTTTTTCAAGATCCTGATAATTTGCCCTTGGAAATTTATCAAAAATAGGGAATAGGGGAGCGGGGGGAGCAGGG
>DMPJ01000412.1:4758-5141 GCA_003456035.1 Planktothrix sp. UBA8402 | reverse complement strand
GCAAGATTGTGAAAGGGTAGATATTAATGAGTGGTAGATACTTGTTGGATACTAATATCATTATTGCTCTTTTTGCCGACGAAACTGTAATTAAAAATAACCTGGCTCAAGCTAATGAGGTTTTTATTGCCAGTATTACTATTGGCGAATTGTATTATGGTGCTAGAAAATCAGGACGAATTCAAGCAAATTTAATCAGAATTGAGCAGTTAGTTTCCAACAGTACAGTGCTGGTATGTGATAGTGAAACTGCTCAGGAATATGGCGATATTAAAAACAGGTTAAGACTTAAAGGTCGTCCGTTGCCTGAAAATGATATTTGGATTGCTGCCCTTGCCTTACAACATAAGCTGATTTTAGTAACACGGGATGCCCATTTTCAA
>DMPJ01000412.1:0-4691 GCA_003456035.1 Planktothrix sp. UBA8402 | reverse complement strand
TCTAGGTAGAACCTAGAAACGAGGTTAAACGAGGTTGACATCTTCATAAATATCAACCAAGGATAAGGTTAAATTTAAACTTTGTAGAGTAAAATTTACTTCGCTGGGAGTATAGGTTTGAAAATACCATCCCCCTTTTTTCTGGCGTCGGAATATTTCGACTCGTTGATGTTTTGTGTTGACTAAAACATATTCTTCCAGACTATCTAAAGTTTGGTAGTCGTTGAATTTATCTCCTCGGTCAAAGGCTTCGGTACTTTCAGAAAGCACTTCAATAATTAGTTTAGGAAAGCGTTTATAGGTAGAAGTTTCTTGGTCTTGGGGGTGACAAGTTACCAGAATATCGGGATAATAAAAACAGTTACATTGTTCGAGACGGGTTTTAATATCAGCAAAATAAACACGACAATTTGTTCCCCGTAGGTGAGAGCGAATTAGGGTGGCAAAGTTTAAAGCAATGGTATTATGGGTATCGGTTGTTCCCGCCATTGCATAGATTTCACCATTAATATATTCATGTTTGATGGTGTTTTGGGTTTCGATTTCCAGATATTGTTCTGGAGTTAGGGAAAGATGGTCAGAAAGGGCAATCATTGTTTTAATATTACTATTTTAATTTAAAATTAATGTTAGCAATCTTAATTAAACAACAGGTTCAATAAATCGTTGATTCGCTCTAACAAAAAACGCACCGCCTTGATAAGAAACGACTAACCAAGGTTTACCAACTTGATCAAATTTAATCGGAAAATGGTACTCAGGATGCAATATTAATACCGTACCCGTAGGAAAACTCATATCAATATTATAGTTAAATCCTGGGCCGCTACGAGCATTTAATTTTTTAGTACAAATCACTTGCCATTGTTGCCAATTTCCATTGATAAAATCCCCTAATTCATTAGGAATAGGAAACTGTTGAGATTTAGGAGAATTTTGATTAACAGAAGTGGAATTTTTAAGCGCTGCTACTGCTTGTTTAATTTTGAGGTGAGTTGCATCTCCAATTACCCCATCAGTAGGTAATTCCATTTCTTCTTGAAACGCTTTAACTATTGTTTCTAAATTCTGATCAAATGGCATTCCAAACCGACCAATATTATAACCTAACTGTTCTAACTGATATTGAATTTCTCGAACCTTAGCCCCTAATTCACCACGTTTTAAAATCATGTTTAACTCCTTTGATGAAAATTCCGGTTTTGTGTTATATTATGGGAATACTAAATTACCATTCAGATTGTATCTTAATATATTAAATCATTTTCCTGACTTTATTAACAAAATTTATCTCGATTTATACTATAATCAATCAGGTTAACACATTTTTTCTGACTTTACTCCCACTCAAACCGTGAGTTGACTCTAAAATTGAGATTCAATGTTAAAAGGTCAGCAAAATTTGGTAAATTATTAAAATATTCTAAAAATACAGGGTTATCTGCTAATTTTATGATTTCTGTTTAAACTTATACACTTGGGTTTTATGGCGAAAAGTTCGTGGCGATATGGTCTTTCAAAAGGCACAAAACAAATACTTAAATCAATTTCTCTGATGATTTTGGGGATGGGTTTGATGGTTTTATTATCCGCCTATCCAGGTGTTACTAATACTCCCCAAACCTTTACAGAAATTCGAGGAGTTTGGGTGACGACTAATGACACTGATATTGTTAGAGATCATGCTAAATTACAGGAAGCAGTTAACCAACTGGCGCGACTCAATTTTAATACAATTTATCCGGTGGTTTGGAATTCGGGTTATGTGTTTTATCCCAGTGGAGTAGCTCAAGCGGGTGGGTTTCAACCATTTATTCACCGGGGGTTACAGGGACAAGATATTTTAGCAGATTTAATTAATCTAAGTCATCAAAAAGGGTTATTAGTAATTCCTTGGTTTGAATTTGGATTTATGACCTCACCATCTTCGGAATTAGCATTAAATCATCCCCAGTGGTTAAGAAGTCGCCAAGATGGAATTCAAACTTGGGAAGGCGCCGCCGGAGAGGTGGTTTGGTTAAATCCATTTCATCCGGAAGTACAACAATTAATTACTAATTTAGTTTTGGAAGTAATAACCCAATATCAAGCGGATGGAATTCAGTTTGATGATCATTTGAGTTTACCGATTGAATTTGGTTATGATCCCTATACAATTAAATTGTATCAGCAACAAACTAAAACATTACCTCCAAGTAATCCTAAAGATCCCGGTTGGCGTCGTTGGCGTGCGAATAAAATCACAGAATTTGTGGAAAAATTGAATAAAGCGGTGAAAGGGAAAAATCCTAAAGCGATTTTTTCTATTGCTCCTAATCCCTATCATACCGCTTATAATAGTCATCTGCAAGATTGGGTAAGTTGGGTGAAAAAAAAATTGGTTGATGAGTTAATTGTACAGATTTATCGCCCGGATTTACCTAGTTTTATTAGAGAATTAATTAAGCCAGAAATTCAAGAAGCGCGGGGCAAAATTCCGACGGGGGTTGGAATTTTAACGGGGTTAAGAAATCGACCGATAGGGATGCAACAAATTCAAGCAAAGATACAAGCAGCGCGTCAAAATGGCTTAGGGTTTTCGTTCTTTTTCTATGAAAGTTTATGGGATGAAGCGCCTGAGCCTGCAAATGAAAGACAAGCAAAATTTCAATCTTTATTCTATTATCCAGCTTCGAGAGCATTTCTGAGATAATCTTTAAAACAGGGAATAGGGAATGAGGATTACGCAGATTAACACAGANNTCTTAAATCCGTGATCCCCATTACTTACTTAATAATTCAACCATTGAGCAATAACAGAAGGCATCGGTAGTATAATTAATAATAATAATCCCAAGGTAATAAACCCGATAATATCCCGAATATCATCCAGTTCACTGACATCATTTAAGGCAAGTTCATCTTGTTGTAAGGGAAACAAGAATAATAATATGGCTAATATTAAAAATTCACTGTTAATTAATGCTAAGATTAAGATGGAAAATCGTGCTACTTGACCGATGATTAGACTGGTTTTTTGACCAAACATAGCATGAACAATATGACCGCCATCTAATTGGCCAATCGGAATTAAATTAAAGGCTGTAATAATTAATCCTAAATATCCGGCGATCGCAACTGGATGTAAATGGATAGCGTGTTCAGAAGTTAATGCAGTACCTAATGTTAACTTGCTTAATACTGTTAATAAAAATGAAAAACTTGGATGCAAAGATTCAAAGTTTAAAAAACCAGAAATTTTCGGATCAAAGGTAACAACTGTTGACTGACTTAACCCCCAAATTAATAGTGGTAAACTGATCATAAATCCCGCCCAGGGGCCAGCAATACTAACATCAAATAATGCCTTGCGGTGGGGGAAAGGCGATCGGATCTGAAAAAAAGCACCAAAGGTTCCTAACCAAAACGGAATCGGGATAAAATAAGGTAAAGTTGCCTTGATTTTATACCAACGAGCCGTTAAATATTGGGCAGATTCATTAATTCCCAAAATCGCCATTAAAGCCATACTATAGGGTAATCCTGCCAATAATAAACTTGGGTTATCTTGCCAAGCATCCAGGGAAATATTCGCCATTTCAACACCCGACACCGTTGTTGTAAATAGAGTAATTAAAAATAAACATAAAGCTAGAATAGGACGGGTTAAGGGTTCAACTTGAAGGGAATTATCCGCCTTTTCTTGATCGGGATTAAGAACTAAAACAAAAAACGGTTTATCGGTGAGATCCTGTTGAAAAACAATTAAAAAGCGATCGCTAAATTTAGCCTTAATATTATCTCTAATAGTCTGATAAGCCAGATCAGGATTTGATCGTAACTGACCTCGACAAATCACCGCTTGTAAGCGATATTCAATATTATGTAAAGGGAACACTTTCCAAGGAAAACAACTGCGAAGGATTTCTTCTTCCTGTTGATCCAAAAGACGAGGTAAACTAGGTGTTTCCAGGGGAAGAATAGGTTTTGTTGGGGTGGCGATATCTGATTCGGGTGATGGCGGAGAGAGGCGACCCCATTGCACTAAAAACCAATATAAACAAGGACAAACAATAAAGGGAATAATCACTAACCCGGCGGGAATCGGTTTTTGATCATAGATCCAAATCCAAGTCCCCCAAATGAACGCTGGAGTCATCATCACCAACCATAGCAACCAAACCGGGGTACGGGTAATTTGAGCCACACCCCTTTGTAGAAGCCAGTAAGTCATTAACCCTAAAATCAGTAACCAAAATAACATGATCATCAGTAGTTTTAATTAAGTTAAAATCGACGATTGCACCCTAAAAATTAATCTAATAATATGTTACAGGAGCGTTCTGTTCCCAAACCCCCCCGGCTTGTGCTGGAAAATATTTATGCTTTCCCACCCAACCGGGAGGCCTTGGGCGGAACAGCCTATTTCATTGTAGAGAACCAGGCGAACATCTTGATCGATGCTCCCCCTTGGAATCCGACTAATCAGCAGTTTATCGAAAAAATGGGTTTAAAANNCTTTTTATTAAGATAAATAACAAAACTACCGAATTGCTGTGGTTTTTTGTTAACATACCAGTGGTGTGAAAAAACCCACCCTATCAAAGATACTCCGAAACAAATATCAAGGTTGACAGTCCTGTGGGGTTGACGATGAGAAAGGGGAAGCGGATGTAAGGCAATGGTAAAGTCCAACCTTGAACGCATTGGTT
>DMPJ01000497.1 GCA_003456035.1 Planktothrix sp. UBA8402 | reverse complement strand
GTAATCCTCTTAAATCCGTGATCGGTAATTGTTAACTCAAACTATCAATTAAGGTTTGAACTCGGACTTTAATTTCATCTCTAACTCGATGAAAAGTTTCTAAAGGTTGTCCATCGGGATCATCTAATTGCCAATCTTCAAAAACTTCTTGCATTACCCAATCTTCAGGTAAGTTTACACCACAACCACACAGAGAAATCACCGCATCATAATCTTCTGCTTGAAAATCACTTAAGGGATCGGAAGTTTGATTAGTAATATCAATTCCGATTTCATCCATGACTTGAATAGCTGTAGGATGCACCCGACTGGCTTCTAAACCGGAACTGGTGACGGCTATTTTTCCGGCTCCTAAAGTTCTAGCAAATCCTTCGGCTATTTGAGAACGGCAAGAATTTCTTTTGCAAATAAACATTACTTTTTTCATGATCAATCTCCAATTTTTAGAATAGCTAAATAATCTGAAAAGTCAGCGCATTTCTGAATTTAACCCTTCAAACAACGAGGGTCAAATAAACTAGCTTTTTCTGGTTCTCTGGGAAACCAAAAGGCAGTTTTTTTGCAAAGTTCAACCAACATTAACATTACTGGAACCTCAATTAATACCCCCACAACAGTTGCTAAAGCAGCACCGGAATTTAAACCAAATAATGTACNNNCGCCGGAGCCGCATCTTCATAGGATAGTTTCATTTTTAAAGCGATCAGATAGCTAATCAGAAAGATAAAATTGGTTTGGATAAATAAAGGAACTGCAATTAACAGAATATGAAAGGGATTATTAACAATCAATTCCCCTTTAAAGGCAAAAAGTAACACCAAAGTAATCAACAATGCCGAGATAGCAATGGGGCTTAAATAATGCAAAAATTCCCGTTCAAACCAAGCCTTACCTTTGTTTTTAAAAATCCAATGGCGACTATACATTCCCGCAGCTAATGGTAATCCCACATAAATTACAACCGATAAAAAAATCGTTAGCCAAGGAACAGTTAAATCATTTGCTGCTAGTAACCAACGTCCTAACGGTGCATATAAAAACAACATCGCTAAGGAATTAACCGCCACCATTACTAAAGTATGACCTTGATTCCCATAACACAGATAACCCCACATCAAAACCATCGCGGTACAGGGAGCAATTCCTAATAAAATTGTTCCGGCAATATAGGAATTTGCCAAGGAAACTTCCTGTCCTCCGATCAGTTCTGTTCCAGTAATTAAAGGACGAAATAACCATCCTAAAAAAAATTGAGAAAACGCTACCATTGTAAAGGGTTTAATTAACCAATTTACAACTAAAGTTAGTAATACGGGTTTCGGGGCGTGGATAGCGTTTACAGCCTGGGTAAAATCAATTTTTACCATGATCGGATACATCATAAAAAACAGGCAAATGGCAATCGGAATCGAGATTTGATGGACGCTCATCGAGTCTAAAGTAACCGCAACTCCAGGGAATAAACGCCCTAAAATAATCCCGCCAATAATACATAAAAACACCCAAACTGTTAGGTATTTTTCAANNCTCAGTTTCCCCCCGGCTTGCACCGCCGATGGATTAACTTGAGGTGAATTTACACTCATTAAATCTCCTAAAAAATTTAGTATTCTGCCCGTTTTGTTAACACTTCATCGAGGGTTAAGTTAAACTCCGATGTTCCCCCGAATACCGTCCCAACTTTGGTTTTATGAAAGTTACGATAGAGCTTTGTATAGTCATCGGGATCAAAAGCAATATAACCCACATTTTGAACTACTTTAGGTGCTTTTTGCATATAGAAATCCAGAAAATTATTCATCGCCGGGTTATTTTGAGCAGTAACCGCATTAACATAGATAAATAAGGGGCGAGCTAGGGGTCGATATTTTTCGGCTTCCGTTGCATTTGCTGAGGGTTTTATCGGCCCCGAACCTTTTTGATTATCAACGGCTAATGCTTTTAAAGCCTCGGGTTTTTCCTGATAATAAGCATAGCCAAAATAACCGAGTCCATTGGGATCATTCATCACTCCCTGTGCAATAATTTCATCATCTTCACTGGCTTGATAATCGGTTCGGCTTGCTCCTTCTTCCCCAACAATAGCGGCGGTAAAATAATCAAAGGTTCCTGAATCTTTACCTGGGCCATAGAGATTAATTGGTTGGTTCGGCCAAGAATCTCGAATTTGATTCCAAGTTTTAATTTGTCCTTCTGCTTGGGGTTCCCAAAGTTTCTTTAATTCCGCAACTGTGATATCATTTGCCCAGGTGTTTTTAGGGTTAACAACAATCGTTAAGGCATCAAAGGCAACGGGTAATTCCAGATAAGAAATATTGTTTTTTTTACAAGCTTCTATTTCTGCTTTTAAAATTGGCCGAGAAGCATTACTGATGTCGGTTTCTCCAGCACAAAATTTTCTAAAACCTCCTCCAGTTCCTGAAAAATCAACCTTTACATCCAGAGTAGAAGGACTCTGAGCATTATATTCTTTAACAATGGTCTCAGTAATGGGATAAACGGTACTAGAACCATCAATATGAATGGCTTTTGTCTGTTTGGTCTGACCTGGACTGCACGCCAAAAGCAGGGTAGCAGTCCCAACAGCTAAAGTTAAGGTTTTGAGAGAACTGGGCAATTTTGATAGTCTAGGAGTCATAAAGTATGCCCCGGTAAATTTATGATTAGGGATATTGAAATCATATCAAATTTTTTTGATATGTCAAGTTAAAAACAGGTTAAGATTATTTTATATTATCTAAAAAGGCTAAATTAGTCTGGTAAAGATTAGGGAAAATAGTAAAATTGTGATCGCTAATTTCCCCTTAAAAATCTAATCTTAGAATTATTGATTAAAACTTTGGTAACTGCCATAATTCTGGTTCAAATTCACTTAGAGAATTAAGAATTTGATCGGCTTCTTGGTAAAGGGATTTATCCATATCCGATGCGGGAACTGCTATTACTGACATTCCCGCCGCCCTAGCCGCAGAAACGCCCGCTAAGGCATCTTCAAATACTAAACATTCTTCGGGTTTTGCCCCTAAACGTTGAGCTACTAATAGGAAAATATCCGGTGCTGGTTTGCCATTTTTAAGTTCAGGATCATCTCCTCTAACAATAGATTGAAATAAAGAAAACCATTGTTGATGACTTTGGGTTTTAGCGGTAAAGGGACGATTCCCTGAACTGGTGGCGATCGCTTGAGGAATATTATGATCAGCCAGATGTTGCGTCAGACAAACTGCTCCTGCTAAGGGCAAAACATGGGGATACAATTGATAAATAATTGCATTTTTTCGTTCTAAAAATTGTTCAATACTTACAGATAATTCTAATTCTTGAATCAAGAGTTTTACAGAATCATGGGATTTTCTGCCCCTAACTTTGCAACCGAGAGCATGATCAATGGTTTTGCCATAATAGTTGGCAACCATTTGATTAACTTTGGTATGAAGGGGTTCTGTATCTAACAGTAAACCATCTAAGTCGTAAATAACGTGGGTAATTTTTTTAAAGTTTGGCATTGGTCAATCGCTAAAGCATTGTAACTATTATGAATCAAATTGACTGATAAATCAAGGATCAAGATTGTCTAAAATCTAGGGATCAAATTCCAGATAATTTTTCTATGCAATTAATCTAGTCTAGGGTTTTAATCGCCAAGATTGATGACAAGTCCAGGAATTATCTGGGTGTCTCTGATAAAATCTTAATTCCCAATCAACTTGAGCTTGGAGGTTAATTCTGGTTTTGGCTAAATCCTCTAATATTTGAGCCTGTTGGGGTTGAAATTCATAAGCTAAACTCAAATGTAGCCAAGTTTTTAATCTTAACTGTTCTGGGCGAGTTGGTGAATTAGCTAATTGAGCAAAATTGATCATTAGAGATGGTATTCCCTCTGCTTCTAATTCTAAACCCTGCCAGTCGGATTGAAAGGTCATTTTGATAATATGAATTTTTAGAGGATTTGCGGTTATTTTTGCTGTATTGTAAGCCGNNTTCTAAGGCTTGAATATAAACAGAAATTTTTGATTCTTGATCTTTAAAAAAGCCCGTCAAGGTACAATGGGGCATATAATTATGGGCAGCATTAAATCCGCATAAATCCAGGCTTTCTTGATAAAAGTCTTGAATTTGTTCAGCTAACTCTCCTTGGGGACAAGCATAAACAATAAATTGACTGAGTGACATATAGCAGGAAATATAAATAGGATAAAAAGTCACTTTTTTATGAGGGTTTAACCAGATAAAATTAGAGAAAACAGTTACATTTTTTCCAGCACAGCTTTGATTTTAGGAGGAAATTCCTGATCTAAGTATCTAAAGATATCAGATTAAATTAAGTTTATTTTATGGTTAAATTTGATTTGATTTTTGTTGAAATTATTTATAAAAATATTGTTGATTTAAAAATCATAGTTTTTGTAAAAATGTCTGATAATTAAATCCCTTGACTTTAATAATTTTCTCCATTAAGATAAGATTCTAGTTGTAAAATCAACAATCTCACTAGAATTCGCAGAGTTTGGACATAATTATGAGATCAACCCCAGACTTTTTTGATCAGACTCAGATTGATTATCGGGAAACTCAGATCCCTCCTGTATCTGATCAAACTCAATTGCAAGAGTTTGTGATTGATATTAGCCAAATTTTTAGCTTAGAAACCCAAGGAACACTGTCTTCCAGACAAGCTTATAGCCAGATCAAGATGTTGATCACTGGACTGAAAAACAGTGTGATTAATGACTAAACCCCATGTTATAACAATCTTAAATTCTATGTAAAAAACAATTTAGGATTGTTATAATAAGACAGTTATCAATTATTATTTTTAGGTGCTGATAATGGAAACAACAACTAATCCTCAAACCCAGACTTTAGGATATTGGGCGGTAAAAGCTATTCAAAAACATCTGGAAAAAGTTATTAGTCATGAATCTGAAGTTTTAAAAGATCATGATCCTGAAGAATTACATCAAATGCGGGTAGGAATGCGAAGGTTACGTTCTGCGGTGGTTGGGTTTGAGCCAGTATTAAAATTACCTGAATCTGCCGATGATCAAAAAATCGGTAGAATTGCCCGTCGTTTGGGAAAATTGCGAGATTTAGATGTTTTATTAGAAATATTACAAAATACTTATTACTCCCGATTACCGCCATCGGAACAAGAAATTTTAGATAAAATATTAATGGATTGGGTCAAACAACGTCACAAAGCTTTTCGAGTTGTGGAATGGACTTTAGAACATAAAATATATCAAAACTTGAAAGAAGATTTACAAGATTGGATCAAAGAACCTAGTTTTACAAGTCTGGAAAAAATCCCGATTAATGAAGTTCTACCGGATTTATTACTTCCCCAAATTAGTCATTTATTCTTGCATCCTGGTTGGCAAGTGGGAGTAACTCAAGATCCAGTTAATTCTACTGTAATTACTTCAGAAACCTTAGAAATAATTTTAGACCAACAGGGAGAATCTTTGCACGATTTAAGAAAGCAAGCCAAGAAAGTACGTTATCAAATGAGTTTGTTTACTGATTTTTATAGTCCTAAATATTTAGCTTATTTAGAAGATATCAAAGCCATTCAAGAATGTTTAGGAGATATTCAAGATACTATGGTTTTGATGGAAAAAATAACTGATAAAATTCCATTTAAAATTAACTCTAAACTACCTACTTTTATCGGTCTTTTAGCTGAAAATCGCTATAAATCTTGGCAAAAATGGCAAGAACTTCAACAGCGTTATTTAAAAGCTGAAAATCGCCAGGACTTTCGCTTAGAATTACTGCATCCGGTTATAGGGAATGGGTAATTACGAATTACGAA
>DMPJ01000237.1 GCA_003456035.1 Planktothrix sp. UBA8402 | reverse complement strand
AGAGAACCCGGCCCTACAAATGATAAACTGATGACATATTGAGGCGGAGTGGGACGGGTTTTTCAAGATTATCTGCGGGAAACAGAAATCAATACAGAACCCGCCCCTACAAATCCTTCTATCTACTAAATAACCAAATTTATATTTATGAAATTAAGCCTTTGCATGATTGTCAAAAATGAACAAGAAACTTTAGCAAAATGTTTAAATAGTGTTAAAGGAATTGTTGATGAAATTATTATTGTTGATACCGGGTCAACGGATAAAACCCCAAAAATTGCTCAACAATTTGGGGCAAAAGTTCATTCCTTTAATTGGTGTGATGACTTTGCCAAAGCCAGAAATGCCGCGCTAAGTTATGCCACCGGACAATGGATTTTAGTATTAGATGCGGATGAAGTTTTAGCCCCTGGAATTGGGGCGCAACTGCATCAAATTATGGAAAATCGTAATTTAATTGTAGTTAACTTAATTAGACAAGAAATTGGCGCCAGTCAGTCCCCTTATTCCTTAGTTTCTCGATTATTTAGAAATCATCCCCAAATCTGTTTTTCCCGTCCCTATCATGCCATGGTAGATGATAGCGTCACCGAATTAATTCGCCAAAAACCGCAATGGCAAATCGGAACATTACCCCAAGTTTCTATTTTACATTATGGATACCAAGCCGAAGCGATCGCCAAACGGAATAAATGGCAACTGGCAAAAACAGCCATGGAGCGTTACTTAGAAGAACATCCAACGGATGCCTATGCTGCGAGTAAATTGGGGGCTTTGTACGTCGAAATAGGCGACTTAGAGCGCGGAATTGAACTGTTGAAATTAGGATTATCTCAACCGAGTAATGGAGAAGATGGGGTTTTATATGAACTCCATTATCATTTGGGCATAGCCTATAGTAAACAGGGACAATTTACCCAAGCAAAACAGCATTATCAAACCGCAGTTGATATTAATATTATACCACAATTAAAGCTAGGAGCCTATAATAATTTAGGCAATATTTTTAAACAAGAAGGAGAACTAGAATCAGCTAAAATTGCTTATCAAACCGCCATAGAAATTGATTCAAGTTTAGCGATCGCCTATTATAATTTAGGTATGACCTTGAGAGAAATGGGAGCGTATAGAGAAGCGATCGCAGCCTATCAAAAAGCCCTAGAACTCAATCCCAACTCAGCCGAAACCTTCCAAAATTTAGGAGTCCTATTACTACAAATTGGTCAACTAAACGATAGCTCAATGATGTTTAAAGCCGCCATAGAATTACACGAACAAAATAACTCCCCAGAAGCCCAACGTTTGCGTCAGGAACTAGGGGAAATGGGTTTTCGAGTTTGAGAGATCCCAGAGAAATTTTAAAACATTTTGCCAAACTTTTCCATAATCAGCTATCATGCAGCAAAAGTTAGGTCATTTTTCTAGGAGTTAGGTAATATGGTTAATGCAGAACGGATTCCCGTCGGTATTGTGGGGGCGTCGGGCTATGGGGGCGTGCAGTTGGTGCGTTTGTTACAGGATCATCCCTTGGTCAGAATTGCTTATTTAGGCGGGGATAGTAGCGCCGGAAAACCCTTTTGTAGTCTCTATCCCCATTTGAATGAATGTGTGGATTTAGTGATCGAACCTATTGATATTGATAAAATAGCCTCTAAATGTCAAATTGTCTTTCTATCCCTACCTAATAATTTAGCCTATACAATGGCGCCACAATTAATAGAAAAAGGATGTAAAGTATTAGATTTATCGGCGGATTATCGGTTTTCTAATTTAGACATTTATAAAAAATGGTATGGGGGAGAACGCACGGATCAAGCCATCGCAGCAACGGCCGTTTATGGCTTACCTGAATTGTACCGCGATCGCCTAGCTACAGCCCAATTAGTTGGTTGTGCGGGGTGTTATGTAACAGCAAGTTTATTAGCAATTTCTCCTCTATTAAAACAGGGATTAGTTGATCCGCATAGCACCATTATTGATGCCAAATCAGGAGCTTCTGGAGGAGGAAGACAGGCTAAAGTTCCTATGTTATTAGCCGAAGCTGATAATTCAATCGGGGCCTATAGTGTCGGTGGTCATCATCGTCATACCCCAGAAATTGAACAGGTTTGTAGTGACTTAGCCGGACATGATATTTTAGTCCAATTTACCCCCCATTTAGTTCCAATGGTCAGGGGAATTTTAGCTACAGTTTATGCAACTTTACGCGATCCAGGATTAGTTAGAGAGGATTTAATTACCATTTATAAAGCGTTTTATCGCAATTCTCCCCTGGTTAAAATTCTGCCCGGTGGTACCTATCCCCAAACAAAATGGGCTTGTGGAACTAACCTTTGTTATTTAGGAATTGAAGTTGATCAACGCACTGGACGAGTGATCGTTATGTCTGCTATTGATAACTTAATTAAAGGTCAAGCCGGACAGGGAGTACAGTGTATGAATATTATGATGGGTTGGCAAGAAACCTTGGGTTTACCGCAATTGTGTTTCTATCCTTAAGTTTTATGTTGTTGGGCTTTAGCCCCCCAATCTTTGTGCTAAAGCCCAACAACGGGATTATTTCTTAGGTTTCAACTGTTTTTCCACAATACTAACAATCGTATCTCTAGGGAAAAATCGAGGTAAATTAACAATAAATTGATTACTAAATCCTCCAGTTACTAAGATTGTATTTGGTTTCAAAGGGAGTTTGCGCCCACCGAAGGTGATTCATCTGACTTAGGAGCAGGTTGTGCGGTGAGAGACTATTGACATTGCAGATAAAATAGATGACTATGAGTAGCAGTTAGGCAGAAGGGTAAATTATGATAAAAGCACTTGAACACCACACTAAACCTGCACGATACGGGGCTGTCCTCAAGGAAAAGGCAACTGGTGAAACCTATACCCCAAAGGCTTTATCTGACTTTGTTGCTCAGAATATTGTTGAAACTCTAATTGATTTCCCCACAGGACGACCTCTACGCATCTTAGATCCTGCTATGGGCGATGGGGAATTGCTGATCAGTCTTCTGAAACAACTTTTATACCGATGTCCCGAACTAGAGATCGAAGTTTATGGTTTTGAACCAAATCAGGATGCTCTCAACATCGCGGCTACACGAGTGCAACAAACTTTTCCTAACGCGACAACACATTTTAAGAAAAAGGATTTTCTTGAGTTCGTGATCGAACAATTTGGACTTATTGATAACGAGTTACTTTTAATTTTAAATCCCCCTGATACCTATGATCTAATTATTGCTAATCCGCCTTATGTACGAACTCAAATTATGGGTGCTGATCAAGCCAAACTCCTTGCCAAGCAGTTTAAATTATCAGGTCGAGTTGATCTTTACTATGCTTTTATTATTGCTATATCCCAAGTGCTTAAACCAGAAGGAATTGCCGGAATTATTGTTTCCAACCGTTTTATGACTACCCGTTCAGGTGCATCAATTCGGCGATCGCTTCTTGAAAGGTATAATCTTCATTCTGTATGGGATTTAGGCGATACTAAACTTTTTGATGCTGCTGTACTTCCGGCAATTATAGTGGCTGAGGGTAGGAAAAATCAGCAAAATTCCTTGCCTATTTTTACTTCAATTTATGAAACTGATTCTTCTGCAAAAATTGAAGTTTCAACACCTATTCAAGCGCTTGCTCATCATGGCGTTGTTCAGGTAAAAGATGGTCGAAAATTTCTGGTACAACATGGCAATCTTAATACTAATGGTTCACTTGATGGAGTATGGAGTATTTCAACTAAAACAACAAATGAATGGCTTGCTATAGTTGATTCACATACTTATGGAACTTTTGGCGATATTGGCAAAATTCGTGTTGGGGTTAAGACTTGTGCGGATAAGGTTTTTATTCGTTCAGACTGGCACAATTTACCTCCCGTAGAGTATCCTGAACTCCTCCGACCTCTAACAACACATCATATTGCACGACGATTTAAAGCCCTTGAATTAAAGTCTCCTAAGTACATTCTCTATCCCCATGAAAATGTGCAAGGTTGTCGTCGTGCAGTGAACCTTTCTGCTTATCCTTGTAGCAGAAATTATCTGGAGAAAAATCGGGTTGTACTTGAAAGCCGCACATATTTGATGGAAGCTGGGCGTGAATGGTATGAAATTTGGGTATCACAAGATCCTGATGCTTGGAATCAGCCAAAACTTATTTTTCGTGATATTGCTAATGAACCTACCTTTTGGCTTGATCAAAGTGGCTCTATTGTAAATGGAGATTGCTACTGGATTACTTGCCAAAAACCAGAACAGTTAGACTTGTTATGGTTGGCTATGGCAGTTGCTAATTCAAGTTTTATTGAACGATTTTATGATACTAGCTTTAACAACAAACTCTATGCCGGACGGCGACGATACATTACACAATATGTTGAGAAATTTCCCTTGCCTAATCCAGAACAGGCATTAAGCAAAGCAATTATAGCGAAGGCAAAGGAAGTTTATGAATGTATTCCATCGCCTAAGTCCGATATTCTTCAAATAGAGTTAGAAAATATGATTTGGAATGCTTTTGGGCTAGTTGCTGAAGAAGTTACGGGGTAACGGTATCTGTAGCTTCTTATTCAGGGTCTTTCCTTTGCACTGCGGGAATCGGTTGAAAAACTTTTCGCCAGTAGTTAGAAAAAAATGTGTTAAGGTGACAGTCTCACCGTCTGTTTTTGCATAGAATAAGGCATAACGTACATCACAATGTCTAACCTGTTGCTGTTCAATCTGTGGAATATCAAGAGGTTCTGTACTATCTGGACAAACTAAACCTAGATCAATGGTTGGAGAGGTTTGTAACTTGATTTCTATAAGTTGGTGGCGTATGTCAGGGAATTGTCCGTCGTCTTGGTACTTTTTGTATCCTAGATTTTGGCAAACTATTCGATGAAGTTCGTCACCTCGTTTGCGATCTTGATCATGGCCTGTATCTGCAAAACTTGTCCCGATAAGTTTGCTTAACTGCTCAAATATTTGGCGAATTGGAAGCAGTTGACCTGCTGCTGGGTGATTTATGGGACTTTCAACAAGTGCCAGATTAAAATCTGGAAATACAAAGGGTTGCAAGACCATCGTATCTTCCTCTGCAATCAGTTCTAATTTACGATTGCGACGCTTCAGCCGTGCTTGATATTTTTGTGTTAGTGTTCCTGTCGTATTAAACTTAGCTAAAACATCCCCAGTTACAACCTTCACGCATGAAATTATATCATCTGCATTTAGCTCCACGATCACATAGCGCCTTGTTGATTCAATTTCNNAACCCGTGAAATTATATCATTTGCGTTTAGACGCACGATTACATAGCGCCTTGTTAATGCAATTTCCTCGTTCCAGATTTGAAGATTGTTTGCCTTCTGAATATAGGTGTCAAAATGTTGTCCGGGAAAACGAGGTTTGGTCTTTTTGAAGGAGACTGGCACGGGATACCCAAGTATTTTACAAATATGTTGTTTTAATACCTTAGATCGAGTTTTCGGTTTAAGTTTAGCCAGAGAAATTCCCATCAATCCATCATTGAGTAAAATTTCTAATTCTGGTGTGGGAATCCACAAATTAGGATCACCTATCTCGATCAGATCATATATAGATAGTCCACTTTGTTTAATTGCTTCAACATACTTATTAACACCATCATTATTAGTCTTCATGTTCTCAGTTAATAATTCTGGAACACTAATACCAAGAGCCTGGGCGATAACTTCTAAGGTGCTGAGAGTGACGTTTCGTTCGCCTCTTTCAACTGAGCCAATGTAGGTTCGATGCAAGTCACAAATATCGGCTAGTGCTTCCTGGGAAAGATTCTGGACTTTCCTGTACGCACGGACGTTATCGGCAAGAATTTGCGTCATCCGTAAGCTTGGTTTTCTAAGCTGATCTTTCACCATTTTTCTGCACTTTGTTTAACAACTTCTATTTCCTCATAAATCGTTGTTGGGCTTTAGTCCTCCAATCTTTGCACTAAAGCCCAACAACGGGATTATTTCTTAGGTTTAAACTGTTTTTCCACTAAACTAACAATCGTATCTCTAGGGAAAAATCGAGGTAAATTCACAATAAATTTGTTACTGAATCCTCCAGTTACTAAGGTTGAAAAGTCTTTTTCTAAGGCTTTTAATGTGTCTTGAACAACTTCCTCCGCCGTGGCATATTTGTTTCCGCTCCCGGCAAAGATTTGAGGAAATTCTGCTGCTACAAAAAAGTTAGATTCGGTAGGCCCAGGACAAACTACTAAAAGTCTCACCCCAGAGTCTTTATTTTCCGCCCATAATGCCTCCGTAAAATTCAAAACAAAGGCTTTTGTTCCCGCATAAACTGAACAATAGGGTAGGGGTTGATAACCAGCAATAGAAGCGACATTAACGATCGCACCAGACCCCCGTTTTTTCATATCATTTAAGAATAAATGAGTCAGTTCAACTAAGGCTGTAATATTTAACTGAATCATTTGCACTTGTTTGGTTAAGGGACGATCAACAAAGACTCCATAATCTCCAAATCCGGCATTATTAATCAGTAAATCAATAGTTAATCCCTGTTGGGAAATACTATCAAAAACCGATTGTGATGCCTCGGGTTGGGTTAAATCTTGGGGAATTAGATATGCTTTAATATCATATTGCGATCGCAATTGTTCAGCAAGTTGCTCTAATTTATCTTGAGAACGGGCCACCAAAACCACATCGATTTTCCGAGATGCCAATTCCTTCGCAAACGCCGCCCCAATCCCAACAGAAGCTCCTGTAATTAACGCAGTTTTCATTAATAATCAATCCTAGAATAACTTTCTCGTTAATTATTGTAACGCATTCTTAATATACTGTTGCTATTGAAACTATTTCAGAGTAATCTAGTAACCATAAGTCAGTTATAATATTTTCATAAGTTGGATTCACGAAAAATTTCTGCAAGTTTAACTCACATCTCTTGCGCTCAAATCATATGGACACATCTGAAAAGTTTTGTTTTTGTACTCTAGCTGTAGGTGATAGGTATCGTGCTCATGCAAAGATGCTAGCTCAAGATATCCAGACCCATATGCCTTCCACAACTTTATGTATCCTAAGCGATCAACCAGAGCAGTTTAAAAATTTCCCTCATGTTCTGGCGTTCAAGCACCACCTCCAGAGTGTGAAAGCATATCATGACAAACGTTTCGTTCTTGAAAAATCTCTCTCACTATTTGAGAGTTGTATGTTTTTAGACTCTGATGTTAGAGTGCTAGGCCCTCTAGTAGAAGAAATGAATTGGTCTCCTGGAATTACAGCAAGAACAGGTACTGATTTGGTCAAACACATACAAAAAATTAAAAATCAGAAAGAAATTGAAGTTATAAAAGCAGCAGCGCAAAAACTAAATATTGATCTTCAACAAGTGAAGTGGCTTCACGAGTTTATGTTTGTCATGAAGAGACAGAATGGATTAGAAGGGGATTTTTTTGAACTTTGGCAGACAATTTCTTACTTTTTTGAAATGCAAGGAATCTATGATCGGGAGTGTTATGCTATGGGGCTAGCTGCGGCTCGAATTGGGATGACATTTGATTTTTGCCGCGAAGACAAATTCCCATTTTTTAAGGATAATATTGAACGAGACAGAATCAGAAATGGGCAATCCAATCTTGAGGACACACAAATTTACTACGACATTCATAAACAGATTGAATATCCCCAACGTTCCCTTTGGGAGAAAATCAACAATAAACTAAGTAAACAGGTTGTGTTTTATTATCGATTATTTAGACTGAGAATTTTTATTAAAAAAGATCCCAATTATTATAAAATCTTTGGATGAGTATACAAAAAATAATTCAGGCTAACAACCTGCTTGCTCCCGGCTACCCAACAGTTATGGGTTTGACACATTATATAACTAAACCTGCTCGCAGAGCCCGGATTGTTCCGCTAGTTGCTCTAATTTATCTTGAGAACGAGCCACCAAAACCACATCCATTTTCCGAGATGCCAATTCCTTCGCAAACGCCGCCCCAATCCCAACAGAAGCTCCTGTAATTAACGCAGTTTTCATTAATAATCAATCCTAGAATCACTTTATAGTTAATAATTGTATCTGGTTTCATGGCTGGTTGGTGCCCACCGAAAATGATTGATCTGACTTAGGAGCAGGTTGGGCGGTGGCAGACTATTGACATTGCAGATAAAATAGATGACTATGTTCTTCAGTTAGGCAGAAGGGTAAATATCGAAGTTTATGGCTTTGAACCGAATTGTGTTCATCAATTCCCCCATTTGAGTATCCCTGATTTGGCAAAATAAGGTTGATTTTCCGATGGGGAAATAGTACCCAGAGAAGGGATTTTTGATTCATCGGGGGGCGGTAGGGGTGCTGTTAAAGGTTGGGTAATATCACGTCCGACTAATCGTTTAGATAAACGAGCAATCCGAGGATTTTGTCGCATCTGAGTTTCATTCATACCATAAATATGTAGATCAACATATTCTTGATTGATAGGATCATATAAATATTCTTTCATAATTCCTTCTAATTGAAATCCTGCGGTAATTAAAGCTGCATGGACAGGATGATTATAACCATAACAATAGGCATAATAGCGATGTAAATGATAGGCATTAAAAATTAAGTCTGTCATTAATAAACCCGCTTCAATACCATAGGAAATAGAACGATATTTTTCCTCAAAAATCCCGATTAATAGTTCAGCCCTTTGATGGAGAGCACTATAGTCGGCGGCGGCAATAATTCCAATTATACCATGATGTTTATGAATCATTAAGCATTCTAAATAACCACTTTCGGCAGGTGTTAAACGGGATCTTATAATTAATTTTTCTCTAACTTGTTCTACGGTTTCTGCTGTATCATTTAGACGAAATAAACGCATAAACTCATAACAGGAATACATTTTTTCAAACAGAAAAGCCGCATCATCGGGAGTTGTGCGTTTGAGGGTTAGAGAACGTCCTTGATGAAGAATGAGAGGATTTAAAGTCATATAGCAATCCTATTTGAGTTGTATCCAAAATTTGGGTTCAAAAGGGAACAGGGAACAGTTAACAGGACATAGAGAATTACAATAAACCAGGGTAAAAAGTTTGATAAAACCAAGTAAAATTCTGTTTAATTGTGGTTTCAAAACGCTTAGGAATAGGATAATTAACTAATGGTTGATGGGGATTGTAAGGTTCTTCGACATATTTACCAAAAGACTGGGAATAATTAGATAATTCAAAATTAATTAGGGTTAAATTTGGTGTAATGGGTTTGAGGTTTAACCAGTTGAATAATTCTGTTAAGACTTCTTGAGGATTGGTCATTAAATGCTCGTAAACGACATAAAATAATCGTTCTTGTAAACTAATTTCTAAGTCTTGGATTTGTTCTAAAGCCTTGAGACCTGAACCTACAATCCCTGGGGGGATGAATAATTTTTGAGCGCGTTCTGGTCTGTAAAGAGAGGCTAATTTTTCAGGAAAATCTAACAGTAATGTTTTTTGATGTTGGGTTTCTATGGCTCCATAAATTTGACCTAATTCTCTCACAAAAACTACCATTTTAAAATCAGGATTAATTAAATGAACTAACTCTAAATGCTCCAACCATTGGGAATGAAAATCAACAATCCAAGGCTGAGAAATCGGTTCATCCCAACCGTTGATAAACCCTCTCGCTCCTAAGAGCGATCGCTCCATTGTCCCCTGAAAGTCTTGATTTAGTTTGTTAATTAATTCGGGGTTAGTGGTCAAAAAGTTGCGAAAGTTCAGCAGGAAGTCACAAATAGGCGATCGCCAATAATTACTCTCAATTTCAGGATGTTGGGCTAACAGTTGACTGACAAAAAACATCCCAGAGCAAGGGAGTCCGGTTAAATAAAGGTAACGATGATTGAGCATAAAAAATTGTTATATGAAATCTAGTTATTAACGCTATAGATGATCCCCCCTAACCCCCCTT
>DMPJ01000248.1:6856-8491 GCA_003456035.1 Planktothrix sp. UBA8402 | reverse complement strand
GGTCGTCGCCAAGGAGGGCGGCATGGCGCGCGCTGCCGCCCGTCTTGGCATGGCGGTACAGACCGTGAGCACGCAGGTGCGCGAGCTGGAGCGTTCGCTCGGCTTTGCCCTGCTCAAGCCGGCGGGTCGAGGCCTCGTCCTGACCGAGGCCGGCATGGCCGCGTTGCGGCAGGCCGACCAGATCTTTCAGCTGGGAGAGCAGCTGCCCGAGATGGTGCGCGATGCTGCGAGTTCGCCGACGGTTCGTCTCGTGGTCGGCATTTCCGAAGGGCTGCCCAAGCTGGTGGTGCGGCGCCTCATGCAACCTGTGATGCTGGAGCCCAACCTGCGGCTGCTCTGTCATGAGGACGAGTTCGAGGACCTGCTGGGCGATCTGGCGCTGCACCGGCTCGACGTCGTCCTGGCCGATCGCCCCGCCGCGCCGAACCGCAACCTCAGGCTCTACAGCCACCCGCTGGGGTCATCGGCGCTGGCCTGGTACGCACCGGATGCGCTGCTCGCTGCCGCACGGCGCGGATTCCCGCATTCCCTCGCGCGGGTTCCGGTCCTGCTGCCGACGACGCATGCTGCCGTGCGCGGCCGACTCGACACCTGGTTCGAACGCGAGGGGATCGAGCCGCGGATCGTCGGCGAGTTCGAGGACAGCGCGCTGCTGGCGGTGTTTGCGGCCCGCGGGCTGGGCGTGTTTGAATGGTTTTGTTTTTTAGCAATATATTGTAAATGCAACTGTTCAAAATCAACTCGGTTATGAGTCAGCAAACATCGATCAGATTTTGCTGTATAAATTAACTGATCTTGATCAGATTTTCCTAACATTCCTTGTTCTAGTGATGTTGTCACATTAAAACCTCTACTACGGAGTAAAGTTGCAACTAGAACAGAAACATCTTCATCTGTATATAGTGTTGCAAATAATTTCATGTTTTTTTCATAGCCGCTTTAACAGCAGGATGAACTAATTCTTCAGGAATGCGATTTTGTTCAATATAATGATTAATTTCCTCTTGATTATCTAAATAGAAACTCAAGGCATCAAAGACCTGTGCTAATGTTAGATGGGGTAAATGTATCGGGATTTCTTCAGGAGATATTCCTAAACGCCATAACCCAACAATAGCTCGTACTGAAGTTCGAGTTCCTAAAATGATAGGTTCACCTTGAAGGATTTCAGGGTTACGACTTACATAACGAGAAATGGATTGTACAGTCATATCAACATCATACAATAAAGAATTTATAATCCCTCCATAGTATCACATTTTAACATCAAAATCCCAGGAATATAATTACAATGCAGGAACATCAACATTAAGTTTAAAATTAGCTGCTTTTGGGGCAGAAACTTCTATGGTATAATCTCCATTGATGGGTAATTCTCCTTGCCAAGTTTTGCTATTTTTTATTGTACCAATATTTTTACCATTAGGATCTAAAATATTAATATCTACTGTTCCTTGCTTAACGTTAATTGACATTTTTTGTCCGGCGGCACATTCTAATTTATATTGTCGTTTTTCTGCGGGTTTAATTATACCTGTAACCGTTGTTCCCGTTGTCCCGGGATCGAATTTAACTCTTTCTTTTGCGGTATTAGGTTGGGGAGAAATAGAAGGAGTTGGAGTTGGGGTTGGGGTT
>DMPJ01000248.1:0-6838 GCA_003456035.1 Planktothrix sp. UBA8402 | reverse complement strand
GAACCTAAACTCATTTTAATATCAAAGGTTGTTGCTCCTTTTAAAGCTGTTAAAACGATTGTATATTGACCTGTTTGGGGTAAATCTTTAGTTTTAATTAGTTGTCTATCGGGTGCATAAACCCAAATACATAAGTTATCTTCCGTCCGATAATTTAACTGTTGACCTGCTTTAGCAGGAAATTGATAAGCTAAATAACTTCCTTGGCGAATTTGGCCGGATTCTTTGGTATTAATAGCGCTTAAATTAATTAATTTNNTAATTTAATATTAGCTGGAGCAATATTTCCTGAAGGTTGTTCAGAACATTGTTGAATTTTATTAGATGAATTTGAGTTAACAATATTCATCGTCGTTGAAAGTTGTCGCCAATGTTCCGATAGGATTTCACAACCTGTTAATAAAAATAACAATAAAAATAAACCTGTTTTTTTCATAATAATATCAGTAGACATTAATTTTTATCCTAAATCTCAATTTAACTTAACCGTTGTTTGATCCATAAACCAAATAAAGGTAAAGCTAATTTATAACCTAATTCTGAACCATAAATTAAGCCTTTATGTTGTAAACCAATAATTGCTCCTTGTAAACTACCACCTCGGGATAAGTGATGTTTAGTAATATATTCTCGACTTTGGGGTTTGTCCGTTGGATCTAAGGCTAAAGACTCTAATAATTGGGCTTGAGAAGATGGAAGTAACACTAACAAAGACTCAAATACTGTTGAAAAATCTGCTAATAATTCCTGTAAGGTTGCTTCAATTTCCCGATCTCCAATTAAACCATTTGTGGTTTTAACTTTACACAAGCGACGCACTAAAGCCGAAGCATCTCCAATATGTCCTTGCACCGCTTCTAAAAAGTATTGTAATGCTTGCGATCGCGGATCAAAAGTTAAATTTTCTCGGTGTAAAACCCCATGAGCCCAAGCTGCAACTACATCATTAGATAAGGGCGTTAACTGCACAATATCTAAATTTTTATGAAATTCTTCTTGATTGCTAGTTTCTGCTAAAGTGGCGATTAAAACATAACTCACAGAATTTTGCTGTTGAATTTCTTGACGCAATAATTTTTCCCAATCTCCCGGTCGATCCCAAGAGCGAATATGGGGAAAACCTTGCAAAATTAACACCACTTGTCGCTCCACAAATTCCGCTAATTGTTGCGGAAAATGAATTAATAATTGATAGGCTTGCCACACTTCTTCCGGTTTCGCAATTAACCGCAAACTTTTTGGCATATTTCCTTGCCAGGCAAAAAATTCAGCAGCTTCTTTACTTATCCACTGTTGCAAACACTCAATAGCTATAGGACTTTTAACTGCCTGAGAAATCCCCTCACATAACAGTTGCGTCAAGCGTTGGCCATCGGTTGCCCGAATACAGTCCACTTCAATAATTTTTGCCCCTACTTCCGTCGCTGCCCTTCTGACCAGGGTTCGGCGGCCACTGCCAGGCACTCCGGCAATTAACAAATCTCGATCACGGGCTAAAGCCTGGGTGATCTGCTGAAATTGGCCTTGCCGTCCAAAGGTTTCTAAGGGGGCTGCTAACTCTGCTATATCCATCGGTGTCTATTGAACAAGCTAATTGCTGATATTACCATTTTTGGGAGGATCACCGATCAAAATGTAAATGTTGTTCTAACGATACCAATAATTGCATTATCATTTGATTACTGATCACTTATTATTGATTACAAAGGTGGCGATCGCTAGTTCCAACTTTAGGATTTGTTCGTAGATAATCATGAACCCAATCACAAGCACGATCTACCAAATTATCTAAATCAAGATTCCACATAATTAACGTATTATCCCGACTAGCTGAAACCAAAACCCGACCATCAGGACTAAAACTAATTCCCATCACACTATCCCGATGTCCGACCAAAGTTTTCAGTAATGTGCCATCATGACAACTCCAAAGTTTAACAGTACCATCATAACTAGCCGAAACAATTAACTGACTGTCAGGACTAAAAACTACACTGGTGACACTATCACTAGATCCCTTTAACAGCGTCTTTAAATAATTCCCTTGACTATCCCAAATCTTAACCGTGTTGTCATACCCGGCAGAAGCAATAAATTTACCATCAGGACTAAAACTAATACTCAAAACATAACCCTGATCAGCCATAATTGTCTTCAACAAATTGTATTGACTATCCCAAAGTTTGATCATTCCATCATCACTAGAAGTGGCAATTAATTCTCCATTATAACTAAAATTAACACTATTAACCCGGGAACTATGTCCGATTAAAGTCTGTAATAATTGACCATTCCGACTCCATAATTTTACCGTTTTATCCTTACTCGCCGTAGCAATTTGTTCCCCATTCGGACTGAAGGTAATATTCAGAATACTATCATCATGACCAATCCAACTATTAACCAGTTTAATTGATTTCACTGAAACCCTATTCTTAATTAA
Organism: Planktothrix sp. UBA8402; assembly: GCA_003456035.1. GTDB lineage: Bacteria > Cyanobacteriota > Cyanobacteriia > Cyanobacteriales > Microcoleaceae > Planktothrix. The sequence goes on along the minus strand of DMPJ01000248.1, from coordinate 4,395 downwards.
TTTCTGCTTCGACACATCCCAAGGAATCATCGAATAGGGCAATTTAAACCAACTATCCTGGGACTTCTTGATGTTGATATTATCAGCTAGTTTCCATAATTTCACCGTCCGGTCATAACCAGTAGTAGCCAAAAGTTCACCATCGGGACTAAAACTCACCGACGTCACCCGATCTTGATGCCCCGTTAAGGTGGTCAATAATGCCCCTGTACGGCTCCAAAGTTTCACGGTTGTATCCCTACTCGCCGAGGCAAACATCTCACCATTGGGGCTAAAACTCACCGCTAAGACCCGATGTTGATGTCCGGTCAGGGTTTTCAGAGGGGTTAGATTTGTACTCCAGAGTTTCACCGTTTTGTCATAACTGGAGGAAACTAAAGTCTTACCATCGGGGGAAAATTGAACATTAGTTACTTTATCGACCTGTCCTTGCCACTGTTTTAATAATGTTCCTTCTACTGTCCATAAATAAATGTTTTTATTGTCAGCAGAAGTCGCTATAAGTTTGCTATCAGGAGAAAAACTGACTCCATAAAACTTGGAATTATCACCCTTTAATGTTTTTAAAAGTTGACCTTGACTACTCCACANNAATTAATTTGCCATCGGGAGAAAAACTTACCCGATAGGCTTTTTGATTAGGATTATTTGTGTGATCTAAATTGTAGAGCGGGGTGCCATCCAATTTTATAACTTTTACTGTACCATCGGTAGATGCGATCGCTAAAACCTGACCATCGGGACTAAAAGCTACGGAATTTAAAGCATTTGCCGACCGATAAATAGTTCTTAATAATCTTCCGCCGCGACTCCATAATTTTAATCGACCATCTTCAGACGCCGAAGCAATTAAACGACCATCAGGCGAAAAAGTTACAGAGGAAACACTCAGGCGATGACCTTGGAGAGTTATGGGGGTTACTATCTCGGTGATGGTAGACAAAGCTATTATCGGCCAGAGTTTAATTGTCCCATCTTGGGAAGCAGAAGCAATTATCTGACTATCGGGACTGAAACTAACACTGGTGATATTCCCAGTATGACCCACAAATGTCCGCAGTAGTTGACCGTCGGGTGTCCAGACTTTAACAGTTTTATCCACACTCCCAGAAGCAATATAATTACCATTGGGACTAAAACAGGCATCCCAAACTACATCCTGATGTCCTTCTAAACGGTTGCGTTCGACCGTGCCATAGACAGCCTGTTGCAAGGTAGCCGCAATTCGAGTTTCCATATTTTTTAATTCAGGACTTAGGGAAGTAGTCGTTTTTAAGTGTTGAAATTGTCGAGCCGCCCTTAAACTTTCTAGTAAGGCATCGAATTTATATTCTGAGAAAAATAGGGCATCGGAAGCGGCTGTTAAGGTAGCTAAATCTGCTATTTGACGAAGCTGATCAGCCCGTCGTTGTTGATAGGTTGCTAGTTTGGTCGTCAAACCTAATAATAGCACAACAACTATGGATATTCCTAACAATTGTTGTAACCTTTGATTACGTTGTAAAAGTTGATCTCGACTCATTCTTTTTAAAGTTGCTTCTGCCTTAGATTTTTCCGATTGTGCCTTGTACAAACGGTGCTGAATATCTTGCTGGCGCTGTTGTTCTTGGATTCCATATCGTTGTCGAATTGGTAATACTAAATAATCATGTAATAATTGATATCGATCTTCAGATTCTTCCCGTCTTCTTAATAGCAAACCCGATTCCAAAATTACATCAATAAACGCTTCTGGTTCTTCCTGTTCTTCGATATTTGCTCTCAGTTGTTGGCTACTAAGTCCAGAGGCAGCAACAATCAATTCCGCTTTTGTTTTAACCGTGCGAGTAAATTTTTCATCCGTCATGGCAAATAAAACTTCCCAGGCTGCATCTTGATTTTTGTTCCCACAATCTTTAATAACTTGTTCAATTGAATGTTTAATTAATTCGGTTTTGGGATTAGTTCCTAATTTTTTATAAGCTGTTAATGTGGTAATTCCCTGTTCTTGAATTTGAGCACCAACAACTTGCAATTCAATCGGGCGAATTCTACCGCTTTCATCGGCTAAATCCGTAACTAAAGCATCAATTAAACCAGACTCTAATTGTAATTTAGACCGTTGGGTTAACCGTTCAATTACTGTTTTTGCTTCTTCCCAGGTAAAATCACGCAAATGATAGCGAATTTTTTTGTCAAGAATATTATTATTAATGGCATCTAAGTTTAATATATGATCACATTCTAATAAATAGTGTAGATAATCTTCCCTGAGAGAAAAAATTATCTTTAAAAAAGGCAAATTCAAGCAAATTCTCAGGAAATCATAAAATATTTTCCGCTTTTCTTGCTGATTATGAGATCCAAAAAAGAATTCCTCAAATTGATCAAAAATTAAAACCGTTAGTAAATTTTGTTCAGCATTTTGATGCAGTTGTTTTAATACAAATGAAGACGGATGGAGAATAATATTCTTGGCAATTTCCGAGGTTTTTTCTGATCTGCTTGAGGATTTATTAATAATATCATCCCAGAGTTTTTTAATCGCTTTATCTGGATATTTAAAGGAATCACAATTTAATAAAGCAGTGGCTAAACTGCGTTCTAATTCCCGCGTCCAGTCCATATAATTTTGAATTACAACAGGCAAACAATCTCTAGCGCTAATCGCCGTATTTTTTAATGCTGGAACTAAACCCACATTCACTAAAGAGCTTTTACCAACTCCAGAACGGCCATGAATAATAATCAATTTTTGATCATCACGACTTAATCTATTTAGCAAATTCTGAATATCATTTTGGCGACAGGATGCCATCATTTCTTCTGCAATAGTTACGATATTTTTCCCTGGGATATCGGGATTAATTGCTTGTTTAGGAGGATGTAGTTGGGCAGCGCCAATAAATGCTTTCAACCCATATTGATGTTCTATTTCTCGTTGTTTTTTCTTAATTCTAAATGCTTGACGATACTGATTTTGTTGATAGTAAATATCGCGTAATTCCCCCAAAATATCCAGATACAACTGCGGATTATATTCGGGTGAACTTTGGGTAAGAGCTAATTCTAATTCCTGCTTCGCTTGTTGCCATTCTCCTTGCTGTTGATAACAGCGTGCTAATAATAATAAACACTGTCCTTGACTTGCCGTTTGTTTCGATTCTGGTAAAATTGTTAAAGCCAATTTTGATAACGCCAGCGCCCGATTCCATTCTGAACGTTTTAACGCGACCTCCGCCATGAATACATAATCTTGAGCTAATTGACTCGGAGTTCCATAATAAGAGTGCATTTTTAACCCAAATATAGCTAATTCTTGCAACATTTCCCATAATTGTAAACGTTGTAATACTTTACCTAAATGGGAAATAACTCCCGCTACTAAATCAGGACGTTCAGCTTTTTGAAAAATTTGCTGACTCTGCTCAAAATATATTTTAGCTTCTGCTAATAAAGTATGAGCTATTCCCTGATTTCGGGTGGCTTGAATACCATAGGTTAAGGCAATATGAAATAAAACTATTCCCTGACGTTTATCTGATATTTGATTTTGTGAGGTATAGTTTCCTAAACAGATTTCGTGTTGTAGCAGAGCTAAACTTTGTTGATAGTGTTGGCGAGCAGTTTCACTTTTACTATTAGCATCACAGTCTTGACCAAAAATAAACTGACGAAAGGCATTCTGTGGTGGGTCTAATTCATAACTTCGATTTTGTAAATCTTGCCAATGAAGTTCGAGTTCTTGCCTCCGGTTAGAACCAATGGTAAAATCAGAAGTAAAACTATGAGATGTTGAGGATTGAGAATTCTGTTCTGGTTCCCAATCTTTGATTTTTATTTCTGCCAGGGTAAATAGGGTATTAGCTTGTAATTTTAAATAATCTAATAACTCAGTTGTTGTTAATTCAAATTTAATTGTGGCTGCGGCCCAACTTTTAAAGTCGGGTGCTAAACGAATTATTTGAGTGTTAATATAATCGGTAATCCATAAAATCATCGGAAAATTAAATTGTTTTCTAAATTCATCCCGAACTTGATTAGTCGAACTCAGAATAATATCAAGATTTTCAACGGTTTCTAAACCTAAAATCATTAGTGCCGAAGGGGAATTTTTTTGAATATGTTCTGATACTGTTGTGTAGATAGTTTGGGTATGAGGAGATAAGATTAAAGGTTCAATCCTAATTTCAGAATTAACCTTTAATAATTGTAGAATTTGTTGTCTAAGTTGACTGGAATTGCATCTAACTAAGACTAAGGAAAATTGTCCTTGGGATAGGGATACGGAGCGTAATAATCTATTCAAACTTCTTTCATTAACGGCAGCTACTGTTTGGGGGTCACAAAGTTTATCCATAGGAAAATTGCACAATAAAGGTAATTATAATTAAAACCCGGTTTCTTAAAGAAACC
>DMPJ01000344.1 GCA_003456035.1 Planktothrix sp. UBA8402 | reverse complement strand
TTGCTTGGGTATCAGAGGGTAATTGATGGTTGAGCATTGGGTTTAAATTTAACTAGATTGAGATAAGGAATTTAAAGCTAAAGCTAGAGGAAAAACTTGACCACTTCCCCCTTGACGTAATAGGGCGGTAACGATAGTTAATGTCCATCGAGAATCCACAAAATCATCGACTAAAAAAACAGCACCTTTTTGAATATTTTCCAGATCAATTTGAAATGCACCATCTAAATTATGAGCTTGTTGATAGCTATTACTCATGGTTTTTTGAGGTTGGGTCTGGCGAATTTTTTGCACTACTGGAAAAAAAGGTAAACCTAATTTTTGAGCTAATCTTTCAGCAAAATCCGGCACTAATTGAGAACGATTTAAGGAAGGAACACAAGTTACCCAAGTTGGTTTTGGTTGCGGTTGCCATCGCTGAATCATTTCGATTACACCCTGCAATAAGACATCATCAAAATAACGGTTTTGATATTTTCCAGTTTTAACCAATTCTCCCCAACCTGCATCCCCCCAAAGAGATAAAGCTCGTCCTGTTTGTGCCTGTAAACCTGGTTTAATATTACCTGAAAAATCGTAAATTTGTAAGGCTCCTTTTGACGGCCATTGTTTGCGATTTTCAATGATTAAATCACACCGTTTTAAGTATTGAATGGCTTGATTAACTATTTCTAAAGTAGCCGTTTCAGGGAATAACGGTTGACTTAAACAAACGGCACATTTTCCACAGGGTTGAGCATAGGGATCATCTAAAGCTGTTGATAAAAATTCCATTAAGCAAGATTGACTGTTCATATAATCTTGCATTTGAGCTTGTTCTTGTCGCCGAATTTGAGTTAATAGTTCTATTTTTTGGCTGTTAGATTGATAATCAGTTGTTGTCGCATACCATTTAGATTTTTGCTTAACAACTGGACTGGGAAATTCCAAGGAGAGTAATTTTAAAACTTTGTCAATTTGTCCTCTGGATAAATTACAATATTTTTCAAGTTCCGGGGTTGAAAAACCATTTTGAGATTGATTTAAAGCATTTAAAATGGATTGAGTATGGGCTTCTGGTGGAAAGGCTGTTTGAATAAAATAATTAGTGATATCATCGTCTTCCTGACCACACAAAAGAATCCCATAAGCTTGTTCAACGGCCCTTCCTGCCCGTCCTACTTGTTGATAATAATGGACAACAGAACCCGGTCTTTGATAATGAATTACAAAGCCTAAATCGGGTTTATCGAAACCCATTCCTAAGGCTGTTGTTGCTACTAAAACTTTAATTTCATTATTCAAGAGTTGATTTTCTAAAAGTTCCCGTGATTCTGATTGTCCATGATAGGCTTTAGCATCAATTCCTTGCGTTTGTAACCATTCTGCCACTTGTTCTGCATCTCTAACGGTGAGGGTATAAATAATGCCACTTCCGGGTAAATTGGGTAAGGTTTCTGCTAACCAAGCCAGACGACTAGCGGGGTTAGGAAGGTGAATATTTTGGAGTTTTAAACTATTCCGAGTTAAAGCTCCTCGGAAGATGTGTAAATTTTCTCCCAGTTGGGTTTTAATATCCTCAACGACTCGATTATTTGCAGTGGCAGTTGTGGCTAAAACCGGAATAGTTTTAGGTAGGGCTTGTAAAATTCTCACAATGCGACGATAATCGGGTCTAAAATCATGTCCCCAGTCGGAAATACAATGGGCTTCATCGACCACAAATAAACCGATTTTTTGAGAAATTGGAATTAAAATATTGTTTCTAAAGTCTTCATTTCCAAGACGTTCTGGAGAAATCAATAAAAGATCAATCTGTCCTGCGAAGAGTTGCGTTTGAATGCTATCCCATTGCTCTTGATTATCTGAATTAATAGTAGCAGCTTTCACCCCAATTCGTTCAGCCGCTACCATTTGATTTCGCATTAATGCTAATAGGGGAGAAATTAATAAAGTCGGGCCTGATTTTTGATTTCTGAGCAGGCGAGTTGCTAAAAAATAGACTAAACTTTTACCCCATCCTGTGCGTTGAACAACGAGAAGTTGTGAACGATTTTGGATTAAATCGGCGATCGCTTCCCATTGTCCATCTCTAAAATTAGCCCTAGGATTATTGAGAGCTTGTCTGAGAAATAATAAGGCTTGATTTTGAAGAATTTCAGTCATATTTTTGACCTAAAAATAATTACCAGAAACTGGCTTTCTCCCAGAAACCCAGTTTCTATAGTTAACTTTGAGGATTTTCTGACAAACTCCCTAACGAAAGGGAATTATTTTGATCCAGATTATCTAAATCATCTAAGATGGCGACAATTTCCCGTTCAAAAGTAACTTTTGCCCGATTAGTTTTGCCCCCAATATATAAGCGATCGCCCTCTTTTAATGCCCAGATTTGAGAGTGAGAAACATAACTCATGATCACACTAATCATTAATAATCCAAACCCTAAATAAACAATTGGAATCCCCGGATCGGCTTTAATTTGTAGTCCCGTACTCCCAATAATTTCATCAATAAATACCGTGACCCCATCTACTTCCGTTGACATTCCCTCTCTAACTGTTGAAACTAATTCACCCTTGCCATTATAAACTAATACATTTCCTTTTAAGTCCCTTGCTAAAACCGAAACCCCGGCACTTAGATCCGGTTTAATTGGAATCCAAGTTCCCCAAATTCTGCCCCGTCCTTGGGTGTCTAATTGTGCCATTGGTAAGCGAAATACAGGACTTTTATTTACTCGCACTCGTAAGGCGGCAATACCCCAATCTGCTTGATAAAAAGTGACACCTTGATAGTGCAAAGGTTCGTTAACGTGAATGGTTTTGCGATCCACTTCTTCTCCTTGTTGATTTAATACCGATAAATCAGAATAAAATTGATCAATTCTACCTTCAGGATCATAATCAATCCAAAACCGATTAACTTTAACTGACCAATCTTTAGGAACTTGAGATTGAGAAAATTGTCCCGCATCTATGATATTTTTAACTTGAAAACTATCCCCCCCAGGAACCATTTCTTGAGCCATAAATCCCGTGATGGAACCGATAATAGAACCTGCTAAAATCATTAACATACTAGCATGAACAATAATCGGCCCGATTTTGCCAATCAGTCCCCGTCTAGCATAGAGTTTATTGCCTTCTTGAAATACTAAATAGTTGCGTTTTTTTAATAAAGGTTCTAAAGTTGTTAATGAACCTGTGGTTAATTCAGCACTTAAAGCGATGTTTTGAAATTGTTTCGGTTGATCGTAATATGTCCAGCGACGGGCTGATTTTAAAGTAGGTAATTGTCGGGTAAAGGTACAAGCGGTTAAGCTGCTACCAAATAATACTAAAAGTGATAAAAACCACCAAGTTCTATAAACATGATCAAGTCCAATAAATACCAGAACTTTCCAGGTTAAAAAGCCAAATAAAGCCGGATGTTCAGGGTAATTAGATTGATAATACTCAAGGGATTGTCCCTGTTCTAGCAGTGTTCCTGAAATACTAAAAATCGCAATAATTAATAACAATAAAATTGCTAGTCGTAAATCTGCCAAAAGGGGCAAAATCTCTTTCCTAATCATTTTTTGAATCACCGTTTCTCCGGTAATTATTTTTTGCAATAGTGAAAGCTCTGTATCCATTTTTATTCCCCTTTAATTAAATTAAGCAACAGGTAAAAATCTAAACAATAGCGAAAACACACCAAATCCGACCAATAAAACTCCACTTGTGGGGGTAATCCAACTTGACCATTTTCGTAATCCTAGTAACTTTTTAATTGTAGCGGTAAAGGTTCCTGCTAATACCAATGGCGCGACATAACCCACCGCATAGGCTAACAATAAAACCCCGCCTAAAATGATATCTCCTGTGGTTGAAACCCAGGCTAATAACGTTGCTAAAACGGGGGTGCTACAGGGAGAAGCAACTAACCCAAAGGTTAACCCTAATAAATAGGATTTTAAACTATGGGGGAACTGTTTTGGTATCCATTCTATAGTATCAAAGGCGGGTAATTGTAGGGGGAGAGCTTCTAATAAATTTAACCCCATTAAAATCGCAATCACACTCACAATAATTGGCAAACCTAAGCCGATTTGACCATAAACTTGTCCGACAAAAGATGCTAGAATTCCTAACCCGGCTAAGGTGGTAGCTAGTCCTAATGCAAACCAGATTGATTGAATTGCGGCTTGGAGTCGATTTTCGGTTTCATAGCCACCAATATAACCAATAGTAATTGGTAACATCGACAGCATACAAGGAGTTAAACTGGTTAATAAACCCGCAATAAAAATAACGCCAATACTGACAAAACTTAGGTGATTCAGTTGAGTTTGAACCAGATTATTTGCCAGTTGTGCCAGTTCATACAATTTGATTTGTAGGGTTTCCAGCATGAAATTAAATCAACAATTTGTTTCCTTTAATATTATAGCGCAGCTTCACAGATATTTTAACCCCAAGTTGACATTAATAGTTTATCTATTAATGTCAACTCAATTATTATGGTTTCTGAATGATCATTTCGACAACTCGCCGTTTAGCAATGGGATCAATTCCTAATAAGCGAATATAATCCTCTGAATGTTCGGTTAAACAGGTTTCAATTCCTTGAATAATATTGGCTTTTGATTCATTACTATTTAACCCGCAGCTATTCCAAGATCCGGTTTTAAATCGACGTTTATCGGCATATTCTAAGCCAATACGATAGTCACTGGATAAAATATAATCAATTTGTTCTAAAACTTCAATGGGTAATTTTTTACTCTCAGAATTTGGTTCTATTTTGCTCTGGAAATTAATCGGATTTTCTGAATTTTCTGGAGTTGGGGAAGCACCAAATTGACTATTAAATGTCCGAAACTGATTATATTCTTCAACTAATCGCATATCTTGAATGCGTTTTTGTTCTCCTACCATCAATTTACCCATTTCAATTAAATGGGGTAATTTAAAATTAGGATTCTGGAATTCGGGAGGTTTTTCCGCACTATTAACAATTCGTTTAGAAACGCTTTCTACTCCTAGTTTATGAATAAAATCTCGAATTTGTTCATCATAAATACGCGATCGCACAGCACTAAAAAAGTCAATAGATTGTTCAGGAAAAGTATCAACTAATTCCGTAATATCCTGTTGGGATAGTTCACCCGTTGGGAAAATACCGCGTAAGACTCCAATGCGTTCTTCTCTAGTAGGTTCCCAATAAAATTTTTCCATCCGTCCATCCCGAATTAGAGGCGCGTACAGGGTGGAAAAATCATTTCCTGTAACAATAATTGGAATCCGATTTAAGGGTGTTTGATCATAACTTCCAGGTAATTGTACATTAGTGGGATTATCTGCTATATTCATTAATGTAGCGTTGACTAATTGAGTATTAACGGTATATTGAGTTCCCGAATCAAAACGTCCCGCACCCGCATCTAAATCATTAATAAATAAGGCGCACATTTGCCCCCGAACTTTCACCTGTTCTGATGCTTCCCGATATCTTAATCTAATTAAACGCGCCGGATCTCCTGCGTCGGGACTTTCTAATTCTCCACCGGATATCATCACGGGTTCAAAACCCATTTTCTCAAAAACTAATTCACATTGAAAGGTTTTTCCCTCTCCCTTGCGTCCGTGAATTCCTAATATCAAAGGAACTCTAACACCTGGCAATTGTAAGAAATTTTTGGTGATATGAACTGCTAGTTTATCGAGAAATCGAGGCGAAACATAATAAGACATATTCAAGGTTACACAATGGTTAAAATTCGGTTCCTAAGTTTAATTATACAATCAAAGGAACTAAAAANNTAAAAAATAGGTTGTTACCCATTCATAATTCGTAATTCGTAATTCGTAATTCGTAATTCCCTATTGCCTATTGCCTATCTAGCCAATCTAACAAGCGTTTTGAGACTTTCAATTGATTGTTGAGAATTTCATCCGATGTTACAATTACACCTAAAATTACGACTAAAGAAATAATATCCATTTTGGCGCCCTCAAGCTGATAAACTAAACGGTATAGTCTAATTATAACAGGAGAATAGACTGTACAGTCTAGTTTTTTTGACGGTTAAATTACAAATCAACTTCAAGCATACTACAATTGCCTAAGCTTGACCGCAGTGGAATTATTTGCCAATGTGAAGGACGGTATGAATACAAGGAGGGACAACAATTGCCGACACTGGGAGTCAATATTGACCATATAGCCACGATTCGCCAAGCCCGGCGCACCGTTGAACCCGATCCTGTAGGGGGGGCCGTGCTTGCCGAATTAGCGGGGGCTGATGGGATTACGGTGCATTTGCGCGAAGATCGACGTCATATTCAAGATCGGGATGTGCGGGTGTTGCGACAAACGGTGAGAACCCATCTCAATTTAGAAATGGCCGCGACCGATGAAATGGTAGCGATCGCCTTGGAAATCAAACCCGACTATATTACCCTTGTCCCGGAACGTCGGGAAGAAATTACCACCGAAGGCGGGTTAGATATAGTTGGACAAATTCCTCGGATGACCGATGTGGTGAAAACACTACAGGAAGCCGGAATTCCGGTGAGTTTGTTTATTAATGCTAACCCCCAACAAATTGAAGCCTCGGCCCAAGTGGGGGCTAAATTTATCGAACTGCATACGGGATGCTATGGGTCGGCCAAAGGGGAAGACCAAACCCAAGAACTAGGGATTTTAGCGGATGGTTGTCAGCGAGCTTTACAAGCCGGACTGCGGGTAAATGCGGGTCATGGGTTAACGTACTGGAATGTTTATCCCATTGCCTCCCTAGAAGGGATGGAAGAACTCAACATTGGTCATACAATAATAAGTCGGGCAGTTCTCGTCGGCTTAGAGCGAGCAGTCCGAGAAATGAAACAAGCGATTTTTGGGCAACTTTAACCCTGAAATCGTCCCATGATAGAATTTACAACGATCAACCATGCAGACTTATTACTACGTTTTAGGCAGTCACAAGTTTTTACTTGAGGAAGAACCCTTAGAAGAAGTGTTGCGGGAACGCATCCGCAACTATCAGGAACAGGAAAAGGAAATTGATTTTTGGTTAGTGCGGCAACCTGCCTTTTTGGAAGCGCCAGAAATGGCCGATATTAAAGCCAAATGTCCTCAACCTGCGGTGGCGATTATTTCCACGAATAAACAAGTGGTAATCTGGTTAAAATTGCGTTTAGAGTATGTATTCCAGGGACAATTCCAAGCCCCGACCCCTAGTATTCCCGATGCTTTAAAGTCTTTAGCAACGGTCGCTTAAAAATTCCGATCCAATAGTTGACCATGATCAGTACAATAAAAGCTGTTGCTTCATTGTTGTCAACTGCGGTATTTATGCGTCAAAGTGGTGTCAAAAGGTTATCTGCCATCTTGGTTTCTAGTCTGCTAACGGTCACAAGTTGGAGTTTAGCAGTCCGAACCAGTTTAGCCCAGGAAACGTGTGCAGCACCAAAGCCTGGAGAATATCTGTTATTGATTGTCAGTAACACTTCCGAGGAACAAAAATTGGTGCAGCGCACGTTACCAAATGACATCAATAGTGAGGTTTGTCGCTATTTGACTAATGTGGTGACTAGGGTGGGAGGATTTAGTGATCCTTTGATTGCAGAGGATTGGGCCACCTATCTCCAAGATCAGGTGAAGTTACCCGCTTATGTTGTCAAACAGGAAGTTACGGCCATACCCCGTCCTAGTCCTAGTTCTAGTCTTGGCCGGACTCCTATTGTCCGAGAAACCCCACCAAAGCCTAAGAAGGAATCAACATCTAATCCTCAATCTTTGGGGTCAGGTTATGCAATTTTAGTCGATTATTTTAATCAGCCCGAATTAGCCCTACAGTTAAGAACATTAATCGGTGAAAATGTTGGTTTAGTTTCCTACGGTCAGCGACCTTATTTATTAGTAGAATATACAACAGATTCCGAAAAAGCAACAGCAACCTTAAATAAATTAAGTGGCCGTGGCTTTTGGCCAATTTTAGTCGATAGCAACCGGGTGACAGTTATTAGTCATACGGTTAAACCTTAGATGAAAAATAATAGCTAGAGACCTTGGAATACAAGGTTTATACATAAATATAGCCATGAGCAACAAGCGTGTTTACAACTTCTTTGTGTCTTCGTGTCTTTGTGTCTTTGTGGTTAAATCAGACTTAACTCTTGGCTATACTGGCATAAAATGCAGAGGCCAAGTTATGTCTCCAATTGCAGCAATCGCAATCCCTAATCCTAAACCCACAATAACTTGAAACGGGGTATGACCTAATAATTCAATTAATCTTTCTTCACTTAATTGTTTATGTTCTTCAAAGACTTCATCAATAATTTGGTTTAAAATTCGGGCTTGTTTTCCTGCTGCTTGTCGGACTCCAGCCGCATCGTACATCACAATAAACGCAAAAACAACAGCAATAGCGAAATCAGGACTTCCCCACCCCATAGTTTTGCCCACTCCCGTTGCTAAAGCACCCACAAAAGCGGAATGGGAACTGGGCATCCCTCCCGTTGTCACCAACACCCGCAGATTAATTTTGCCATGTTGGACTAACTCCACCGCTAATTTAGAAAGTTGAGCAATAATACAGGCTAACAGGGCCACCCATAACACTTGGTTATTTAGGATTTGAGAAAAATCTTGCATATAATAGAAATCAATAGCTTTAGTGAGTGCGATTAGTGATAAAATCTGCGATCGCTAACAGAGGAATAGCCCGATCTCCATAGTTAGATAATTCAGCTTTTGCAACTTCAATTAAATGTTGGGCTTGACGTCGGGATTCATCTATGCCCCATAAACTGGGATAGGTGACTTTTTTAGCCGTTAAATCCTTACCTGCGGTTTTTCCTAACTCCTCCTGGGTTGCGGTAATATCGAGAATATCATCCACAATCTGAAACGCCAAACCAATATTGCGGGCATACCGAGATAACCCTTCAATTTCCGTTTCCTTAGCCCCGGCTAAAATCGCCCCACAGACCACACAGGCCTCTAATAACGCCCCGGTTTTATGGGTATGAATAAAGGTTAGGGTTTCTTCAGAAACATCCGTTAGTCCTTCCGAATCTAAATCTACCACTTGACCCCCTACTAAGCCTGCGGCCCCCACCGCCCGACCTAAACGAGCAATTACCTGTAAAACTTGATTTGCAGGGACATTAGGGGTTTTAGTCGCCACAAATTCAAAGGCATAACTGAGTAAACCATCCCCAGCTAAAATCGCAATATCCTCTCCATAAACCTTATGATTTGTCAGTTTTCCNNCCCCGACGGTAATCATCATTATCCATCGCCGGGAGGTCATCATGAATCAAGGACATGGTATGAATCATTTCCAGGGCGCAAGCGGTAGGCATTGCCATCTCTACAGTCCCACCGACTAACTCAGAGGTAGCCAAACACAAAATCGGCCGTAAACGCTTTCCTCCAGCCAGCAGAGAATAGCGCATCGACTCATAGATTTTTTCTGGATATTTCAGGGGGAGAGACTCATCTAAAGCTTTTTCTACCAGGGTCTGCCGTTGGGTCAGATACGCCGATAAATCAAACCCAGATTTCTCCGAAGGCGAGTTAGTTTCGCTTGCCAATACCATGACGAGTGCTTGTTTATAGGGGTAATGTTAACAGAAGTTGACTCCTGGGGACTTAATTTTTCCCTTGATTTCAGGAGCAAAGTCTTAACTTCACCATTTTACGAGTCTTGTGACACAGAAGTGATCATGAATTTATGGAGATGGGACAAGGACACCGGAGAAAAGTCACCGAATGATGCTTAAACCTTCGTAGGATGGACTCCGCCCATCAAAACACCCGATTTCAATCATTCAAAGTGCAGAAGTTCAAGGCAGGTATCTTAACAGAATCAAGATTAATTTTACCACAAAGATACAAAGACACGAAGACATGAAGGTTGTTGTCAACACTCAACTACTCGTTTTCATCAATTTCTGAGTTAGCTTCTATTATAGTTATCAATTGGCTAGGATTTTCTAACTGTGGCAATCTTTCCATAGCTAAAGTTTCGGCTGACCAAGTTTGAGAGTTATCTTCTAAGATAATAATTACCTCAACCTTTGCTCCTTGGGGAAATTGGGGAGTTTTAATAGTGATTGTGCCATCAGACTGAACAAAAGTAGTTTGACGAATTGCCTGAGCCATGTTTAGGATTTTTATAGCGAAATAAATATAAATAATTATTAGGATCAACTATAACATAAAGTAAACTACATGATCTTAATCCTAGCCAGATTCTCATATTCTGGTGGATACATCAACACCGATTAGCAATCATGAATTTAAAAGCTGTTGGTTGTTGGTTTCTGGTGCGTACAAGTTGCGCTTACCCACTAACCCGGTCGTGTTAACAGTTAACCATCAACTGTCAACTGTTAACAACGCCTCTATTGAACGTTTTTCAAATAACTCCAAAAGGTATTTTGCAATAACATCGCCACGGTCATCGGGCCAATACCCCCCGGAACTGGGGTAATATATTGGGCGATGGGTTGAACACTCTCGAAATCTACATCCCCGACTAGGCGAGATTTACCATTATTATCCGTAATTTTATTAATTCCGACATCAATCACAATAGCACCAGGTTTAACAAAATCCGCCGTAATCATTTGCGGACGTCCGATAGCCGCCACCACAATATCCGCATCCCGGCTAACTTTAGCTAAATCTTTGGTTTTAGAATGGGCAATAGTTACGGTACAATCAGCTTCTAATAGCATTAAAGCCATCGGTTTTCCGACTAAAATACTGCGACCCAAAACAACCGCGTGTTTGCCTTTTAGCTCAATATTATATTCCTCAAATAGTCGCATAACTCCGGCCGGGGTACAACTTCTTAACCCCTTTTCTCCCCTAGCTAACCGTCCTAAATTTTCCGGGTGCAAACCATCGGCGTCTTTATTCGGATCAATTTCATATAATAACCCAACGGAGTCCAAATTAGCAGGAAGGGGTAACTGAACTAAAATTCCATCCACTTGTTCATTTTGGTTCAGTTCATGGATAATACTGGTAAGTTTTTCTTGGCTAGTTTCTGCGGGGAAATGTTGACCAAAAGATGTAATTCCCACCTTAGCACAGGCCTGTTCTTTATTGCGAACATATACCGCACTGGCCGGATTCTCTCCCACCATAATTACCGCCAAACCGGGCGGACGTCCAACTTTAGCTTGCCATATCTGCACCTGTTCTTGTAATTGGGCTTGAATCTTTTTGGCCGTAGATTTACCGTCTAATAGATTATCCATAATTCATTCTCCCTCTTGTAAATTAATATATTCAGTGACTCCATGACCTTTTCATTTCCACAGAAGTTCACCAAAACCTGGCAAATTAGTATTGTATTACTATTTGTGACCGGATTAGTCAGTTGTCAAAGTATTTCCCATTCTGAAAGTTGGATTAATTTTAATACCGCTAAAATTGAACTGCTGCAACAAAAACAGAAAATAGGTGCTAAAGTTTATCTCAGAGGTAAAGTAAAAAGTCATGCACCCTTTTTAGGGGCAGGCGCTTATCAACTCCAAGACAATACAGGTTCGATTTGGGTATTTACCACTCAACCTTTACCACCCCTCGGACAAGACCTATTAATTCAAGGTAAAGTAGAATATAAAAGTATTTTAATTAAGGAGATGAAAGGAAAAGATATTGGAGATGTTTATATTAAAGAAATTAAACGGGAATAGGTAATTACGAATTACGAATTACGAATTACGAATTACGAATTACGAATTACGAATGGGTTATGGTTATTTAAACCACATAACCTAGCGA
>DMPJ01000288.1 GCA_003456035.1 Planktothrix sp. UBA8402 | reverse complement strand
AGTTTTTTCCTCTAAATTTTCCTCTAAATTTTTAACTTCCACAGCAGCAGGTGTAGGAGTGTTCACCGTCGGGGAATCTGAAATTGAATCTGTTGGAGTTGCCGGTTTTGCTCCCATCAAATAAGCTAAACTATGAAAGGTATTAATCCCGCAGGTTTCCCCTGTAACCGCAGCATAAACCAATTGACGAATCGCATCAATCCCATGGGAAATTCTATCTACCAAATCCGCAGATAAAGTGGTTTCCTGACGTTTTAAACCCCCTAATAAATGTTCGATTTGATGGGATAAAGTGGCAACATCTTTTACCCCCAACATTCCGGCATCTCCTTTCAGACTATGGGCTTCTCGCAATAGTTCTTCAAGTTTTGCCGCATCATTAGGATGTTTTTCCAGATATAATAATCCTTCATCTAAATTCTGCAAATGTTCTTCACTAGCAGTTTTAAAAACTTCCCGGAGTTCATCATCTTCAATCATCATAATTTTTTTATCCTGTGACTGTAATTCAATTTTGAACGATTAAACAGTAGTGCGAGCGTCCTCGCTCGCTGGTATAGGAGGGAACACACCGAACACCATCCAGATCACCTACCCCGACATATTAAACAATTGAGTTGAGATTTAATGCGATTTCATTTAATTTTTGCATTCCTATTTTAGCTTGATTTAATCCATTAGCTGTTTCACCGACACCCTGACTTAAAGCATTCATCGCATCTAAAACCTGTCCAATGGCGATCGCTTGTTGCTTAACATTAAGCGAAATTTGCTGATTATTTAATACCACATTATTCACCGATTCCGAAACTCCAGCAAAAGTATCCGCCGTTTCTCTTGTTAGTTCGGCATTAGATATAACAGTTTTTGTCCCTTCTTCCGTTGCCATTACAGTTGAATTAATTGCTGTTAAAATATCGGCAACCAGGGTATTAATTCTAAAGGCAGATTTCCGACTTTCATCAGCTAATTTCCTGATTTCAGTGGCGACAACAGCAAATCCTTTCCCATGTTCTCCGGCTCGNNTTCAGGGCTAACATATTAGTTTGATTAGCTAAATCACTAACCAGTTCAGAAATATTGCCAATTTGATTAGTTTGTTCACTTAATCGAGTAATTTGTTGTGCAATAGCTTCGACTTTTTCTTGCAAATTTTCCATCCCTTCTAAGGTTCTACTAACTGCTTGTTTACCCCCTTCTGTTAATCCTAAAGCCTGTCTAGCTCGATATGTAGCTGACTCGGCTTGTTNNCCATAGTTGTTGTAGTTTCATGAACAGAACTCGCTTGTTGATTAGCTGTTCGTTCTTGTTCTGCTAGAGTAGCGGCAATTTCTGTTGAAGAAGTGGCTATAACTTGTGTGGCTTGATGAATTGTTCCACCAATATTAACCGCAATTAATAAGGCAATAATAATCACCGTAATCAAAATCAGCAAGGCTCCGAACACCAGCACATACAATAATCCTTCCAATGCTGCTTTTGTTTTAGTTCTTTCCTGATTTAAGAGATCAACTTCTGTTCTAGTAAATTCATCACTAATTCGATCAAAATCGATCACATATTGAGTTCCTATTCTAGCTTTTTCAATAGCTTCAGACAATTTTCCTTGATTGACTAGGATAAAAACTTGTTGAGCGATTTGATCGTATTGATCAACTAAGTTATTAAGTGTTTGTAACCTTTGTTTTTGCTCTGGACTATAAACTAAGGATTCCAGAGTTTTAGCCACTTCTCGATAAGTAATCAAACCGGAATTATATTCATTTAAAAAATCTTGATTTTTTAGAGCCAAATATCCTCTTAAGCTCCGAATCATCCCTTGAGTTCCACGTTCTATAAGGCTGACTTTTAAAATAACTTCTTGAACCCTTTCCGCCTCTGTGAAAATATTAGACACTTGAGTTATATTGGTATAAACCAACGAAGTTAATCCCATAAATAAAACCACAGGTACGCTATACCCTAACAGTAATTTTTCTCTTAATTTTAAATTGTTAAACATATAATTGTTGATTGTTGATTGTTGATTGTTGACTAGGAAATTCCCTAAATCTATCTTAATCCGTGATTAAACCTCTTGATCAACAAATAATTCTCCTTGAGTCATGATTTTTGCCACATTCAGAATGCTCATCATTTTGTCTTGATAAAAGGCCGTGCCTTGTAAGTATTCATCCTGTTTTAAGTGAACCGCCGTAGGAATGGTTTTAATCTCAGACTCTTTTAAGTATATGACATCAAAAATTCCTTCGACTATGATTCCAGCAACAATATCATTAATTTTAACAATCATGGCTTTAGATAATACCTGAGATGTTTGTAAAGGCAAATTAACCAATCCCCGAATATTAACCAATGTTAAGATTTCCCCGCGTAAATTCATATTCCCGACAATATGAGCAGGAGTACAAGGAATTGGTGTAACATGGTGAATGTCCGTAAACTCTCGGATAATTTCTAAATTAATCCCAAAATATTCTCCGTTTAAACCAATCACCGCTAAAGGTACTAACCCGGCAAAATCTTGGTTATCAATAGGACGTCTTAAATTTCTAGCCCGCTCTTGAAAAATCCTTTGTTCTTCTGGAGTTGCATCGGGACAAAAAACAAAATTTTGTAGTTTTCTGAAGTTGATTTTTGTTGAGGACTCTGGTGGTTTTTGCGGTTGATTATCTTCAAGATTGCTCCCCCCTATATCTAAATTAAAATCCGTTCGGGAATGGCTAATATATTGAACTAGGTTTTCTGGATTCAAAACCATGACTAAATGCTCATCTACTTGAGCAATTCCTAGAAGATAATAGGAGGCATTAACTGAATTAAATTCTCGTTGAAAATTATCCGCTAATTCTGTTTTAATCGCCTCGGTAGGAATCATCTGAACTTCATAGACTTGATTAACAATAATTCCTAATCTAATCTGATTGAAGTTTAACATAATTACAGTATCAGATAAACTATAATTCCCTTGAGAATAACCCAATCTAATTGTTAAATCAATCACCGGAAGTAACTCTCCACGCAAATTAATTAAACCTGCTAAGTCATTAGGTGCGGTGGGAATTGGAGTTAATTCGGGTAGGAAAAAAATTTCTTCAACTACGGAAGCCGCGATCGCATAACGCATTGACTTCAGTGCAAAAATTAAATAAGCCATAATCAAGTATCCGTATTATTAGTTATCAGTTATAGCAAGAGGCAATAGGGAATAGGCAATGGGCAATAGGCAATAGGTAATAGGTAANNGTCCTAACAGATGCGGCAACTGCTATATCATTTGTAGGGGCGGGTTGATCAAGATTTAGGTATCGGAGCTACATATCTAAAAGAACCCGCCCGTACCAATAGCTAGACGTTTATTTTCTAAAAAAACAATTAAATCTTTAGCCGTAACTCCTTCTAAATGTTCAATTCTCGTACTCGGAGGTAAAGATTTGAGCAGAGCTAAAGCCGTACTATACATTTTAGCTGCTCTGGTGTGATCTTTTTCTTGTTCATAAATTGATCCGAGTTCCAGATAGGCTGGAATTGAGGATGGGAGCAGATAAATAATCCGTTTGGACAATAACTTGGCTCCGGCTAAATCCTCCTGTTCTTGAGCAATATGCAAGAGTAAATAATAGGGAAAAATGGATAATGAATCTATTTCAATTGCTTTTTGACAGTAAAATATAGCTGGTTCATATTGTCCTAGATTTGCCGATGCTTGTGCTAATAAATAATAAGCATCAAATTTAATTTCTGGTTTTAGATTGTGGTTTTCATTTCTTTGTTCTTTTCCATTGATTGTAAATTCCTGATTTTTTAAATAATAGTTATGAAGAAATTGTTCAGCTTTTTTAATAGCTGCTTGGTACTGTTTATTTTTAAAATATCTTTTTGCTTCTTCTAGGTTTTTTTGGGGTAAGTTCAAAATTTCAGATTGATGATTTTCGTGCTGATTAACTTTAGGGTGTGAATCCTGAATTTTCCGAGAAGAATATAATAGATTATTCCAAAGATTATCCCGATTCATTATTAAACTTTTTGGACTCGTAAATGGTTCTTTGACTAAACCAATAGGTCGTTGATAAATCATTGATTCAGGATATATTTTTGCTTGAAATTTTTCAATATTTTCTGTACCTTGTAGTTCAGCATGACCAGTAATTAAATAACCTCCTGGTTTTAAAACATCAAAAAACTTAGCAATAACTTGGTTAATATAGTCTTTTTCAAAATAAACAAAAACATTCCGGCAAATAATTAAATCAACGTCTTGAATCGGGGTATAATTTGGATAAGAATAGGAATCTTTAACTAAATTCAAATTAAAAAATTGAACGGAATTCTGAGTCACTGAATTAATTTTCCATTCTTGTCCTTGTCGCACAAAGTATCGGTTTCTTAATTCTGAGTCAACCAGGCGAAAAGACCAAGCTGTATATAAGCCATGACTGGCTTTTTTTAAGGCTTCTTCATTGATGTCGGTTCCCAAAATATTAAGATTCCAACTAGCCAAATCTGGGATTAACTGTTGTAGTAAAATAGACAGGGTATAGGGTTCTTCTCCTGTCGAACAACCTGCACTCCAAAGGGTTAAGTTTTTTGTGTTTTGCCGCGACTTAATTAATTCTGGTAAAATTACTGTTCTCAACAGATTGATTTGACCTTGATCTCTAAAAAAATAACTTTCAATTGTTGTAATTAAGGGAATTAATTGTTTCCATTCCTCACGACTTTGGGAATTATCGTTACTTAATAAGTTTAAGTAATCTTGAGGGTT
>DMPJ01000439.1:4979-7710 GCA_003456035.1 Planktothrix sp. UBA8402 | reverse complement strand
TTACCCATTACCCATTACCCAGGATAGGCCATTTTATAGGGATTGACAATCTGATCAAATTCTTCACTAGAAATATACCCTAATTCCAGACAAACTTCTTTTAAAGTTAGTTCTTTTTCCAGAGCAATATGGGCAACTTTAGCAGCGTTATCATAGCCAATTTTAGGAGCTAAAGCTGTTACTAACATCAAGGATTGTTCGACATAGCTGTTAATTTTTTTGCGATTAACTTCTAATCCAACTAATAAAAAATCCGTAAAATTATGACAACTATCTGACAGAATAGCTACCGATTGAATGAAATTAAAAATGATCATCGGTTTGAACACATTTAACTCAAAATGCCCCTGGGAACCCGCAATACTAATAGCTGTATCATAACCCATGACCTGGGCTGCTACCATCGTCATTGCTTCGCATTGCGTTGGGTTAACTTTCCCAGGCATAATTGACGAACCAGGCTCATTTTCAGGTAAGATTAATTCCCCAAAACCACAACGGGGGCCACTTCCTAAAAACCGAATATCATTGGCAATTTTCATTAACGAACAGGCTAAGGTTTTTAACGCACCACTCGCCATAACTAGACCATCATGAGCCGCCATGGCTGCGAATTTATTAGGAGCAGAAATAAAGGGTAATCCGGTTATTTCACTAATCTGATTTGAGACTTTTTCTGCAAATCCTTTAGGAGTATTTAATCCAGTTCCAACCGCAGTTCCACCAATTGCTAATTCATATAAATCGGGTAAAATTTGCTCAAGACGTTTTAAATTAGCATCTAATTGAGCCACATAACCGGAAAATTCTTGACCTAAAGTTAAGGGGACTGCATCTTGTAAATGGGTTCTACCAATTTTAACAATATCGGCAAATTCTTCGGTTTTTGCTTGTAATTCATCTCGCATTTTTTTGACACTGGGAATTAACCTTTTGGTAACAGCAATCGCCGCCGCAATGTGCATCGCCGTAGGAAATGTATCATTAGAAGATTGGGACATATTAACATGATCATTGGGATGAATTGGGGTTTTACTCCCTAATATTCCTCCGGCTATTTCAATCGCCCGATTAGCAATGACTTCATTAATATTCATATTAGATTGGGTGCCACTTCCGGTCATCCAAACCCGCAAGGGAAAGTGATCATCAAGTTTGCCATCAATAACTTCATCGGCAGCTTGAACGATTAATTGAGCCTTGTCTACGGGCAGTTTTCCTAATTCTTGATTGGTAATGGCGGCGGCTTTTTTGAGAATCCCAAAGGCGGTAATAACTTCTTTGGGCATTAAATCATTGCCTATGCTAAAATAATAGATAGAACGTTGAGTTTGCGCTCCCCAATAGCGATCGCTTTTCACCTCAATTTCTCCCATGCTATCGCGTTCTTTGCGGGTCGGCTGTTCAGTTGTCATGTTGAGAATTCTCCCGATTCTAGGCAATTAATTATTTTACTTTACCTAATTTAATACTGTTTCATCGCCCTTTCCATCGCCCGTTTATCATCTTTTTGACGAATAGCATCCCGTTTATCGTGGAGTTTTTTCCCTCGTCCAACCGCAATATCAACTTTAACTCGTCCCCCTTTGAAGTACATTTTCAGGGGAACTAAAGTTAACCCCTTTTGTTCGACTTGTCCCAATAATTTATTAATTTGTTCTTTGTGTAGCAATAATTTGCGGGTGCGGCGAGGATCATGGTTAAAATAAACACTAGCTTTCTCAAATGGTGATATATGGGCATTCAATAGCCAGGCTTCACCCCCCCGAATTAAGGCATAGGCATCTTGCAGGTTGACTTTACCCGCCCGAATCGATTTGACTTCCGTTCCCTCAAGGGCTATGCCCGCCTCATACGTCTCTAAAATCTCGTAAAGATAGCGGGCTTTGCGGTTGTCGCTAACAATTTTAAATCCTTCACTGTTTTTAGTCATTTTCCCAATTTAGCAGATTGTTCGGTTTAATGTCTAGCGAATTAGCTGAAGAATAGGCTGAAACAGCAAAAATGACTAATTAAAACGATAAATCCCGCCTACACAACCCAACTGCTGGAAACCAGAATTGACATGAATTGGGTTCAAAATTGTGGGGCGGGTTTATCGTTTTACCTATATTAATTGATATCTAATTGCAGAACCCATCACGAGATTGTTCAACTTCATGTTGCAATTGATATCAAATCGCACGCACTTAAATTTTAACTTTATTCTTGACAAGCGTGAATCCTAGACCTAAATTCACCTGAATCGGCAGGAGAAAAAGTTTAAGACCACAGGAGTCAACACTAAGCAAACATAATTTCTGAAAGATTTTTTGTGTTATCAAATTTAGTTGGGATTTTAGTCGTTATCCCAGGTTTCGTGACCAATTAAGTCGCCAATTCGATCTCGGAGTAAGAAATCGCATTCTTCCAACTCACACTCCACACAGGCCCATTCCCGCGCCGGGATATATTGGCAAAGTGTATAGATGGGTTGCTGACGGCTCACAACCCCATTAGTGACTAATTGGCGAGCTTCGTCTTTGATCACATCTAATGAAAATTGAACAGTTGTGTAAGTCATAGTTCGCCCTCTTTGGCGTTGCCGGAGAAGTTTTAGGCATCAAACCTAGTGTAATCTAAAAATTGATTTTAGGAAATATTTTTTTTTCAGTATAGGCCAATACAAATATAGTACGAGGCAAGAGGCAATAGGGAATAGGCAATAGGCAATAGGTAAATACTTACTGTG
>DMPJ01000439.1:2953-4965 GCA_003456035.1 Planktothrix sp. UBA8402 | reverse complement strand
AAGGGGTAAGGGGTAAGGGGTAAGAGGCTTGAATACTGCTATAATTGCCAATTGTTAAATTTTGATTAAATTTCCCAAAGGACTTTTAAGGCAATGTCTTGGGCGGCAGGAGTCTGACCATAAGAGAAAACATAAGGAGTTGTGGGAGGAATTTGCGGTAAAAACTGTTCCAGGGTGTAGGGACTACCGTAAATCACCAGAGCTTGCAAACGATCCTGTTTTAAGAGAATATTTAACCAATTTTGAGCAATTTGTGTTAATCCCGAACTATCGCGGAAGGCATTTGCCCGAATAAAAATTTGCAGTAATGTGGGTTCAGAAGACTCCTCAAGATCAGAAAATTCTCGATAATGACAATCAATCAGTTGTAAACGATAGCCTAACTGAGTTGGACGGACGATCGCCGGGGTATGATTCCCTAAAATAGAACAATTGAGCAAATCATCCACAATTACTAAATTTCTCAAGGGTTGTGGCGAGTTGGGCAGCACTAAGGGTAAATTCCCACCTTGCTTGAGAGAATCTTGCAGAATAGTTGTTACCAGCGCGGTAGTTGCAGGTTGAGATAGAGAATAAAATAATTTCTGCGGATCTTGACTGGGGGGAGAATAGGGTGCGTTCGGTCGCCAGTCGGGGAATACCTTCGCCTTAGCCCGCCAAATGCGCTGTACAGATGCTGCAATCCGTTCACGGGAAATCCGACCCTCTGTTACCGCAGTACAGACCGCATCAATCGTGACTTGGGGATTCTTAGGCATTAATAAAACATCGGCTCCGGCTTCAACAGCTAAAATCGCTGCTGCTTCGGGAGTATAAAGTTTTGCGATCGCTCCCATCACCAAAGCATCCGTCACCACTAACCCCTGAAAACCCAAGCGTTGTCTCAACTGTTGCTGAATAATCACCGGAGATAAAGTCGCTGGATTTTTACTATCCCAAGCCGGGATCAACAAATGGGCCATCATCACCGAATCCACACCCTCTGCAATACTAGCCACAAAAGGAGGTAATTCGACTTCAGCTAAACGCTGATCACTATGGGGAATTACAGGTAATTCCAAATGGGAATCAATCGCCGTATCCCCATGACCCGGAAAATGTTTAGCTGTAGTTAATACTGGATAACCCTGACATCCCCGAATAAAAGCCGTTGCTAAGTGACTGACCCGTTCTGGAGTTTCCCCAAACGAACGGACATTAATCACAGGGTTTTTAGGATTATTATTCACATCTACCACCGGAGCCAAAACCCAATTTATGCCAAGGGTTAAGGCTTCTTGGGCCGTAATTGCTCCCATTTTTTCGGCATAAAATTCCGCTTGTTCTAGGGATTGATCAGCTAATGCACCTATAGCCATCAAAGGCGGAAACCAAGTCGCCCCGGCAAAGCGCTGACCGACGCCTTCCTCCACATCCGCCGCTACTAATAGGGGAAATTTAGCCGCATTCTGCAACAACTGAGTTCTAATCGCCAACTCCGCCGCACTTCCATCCACCAAAATCACCCCACCCACACCCAAATCATGTAACCAATGTTCTAATCTTTCTGCTGGGGGTTCCCAAAGAGAATAACGGATTTGATGATCAAACAAAAAACCAGAGGCGCGAACCACTACCATCTGGGCGACTTGTTCAGCTAGAGAAAGAGTCATATTAGGAATTACGAATTACGAATGTTTGGTAGTTAGTAGTTGATGTTTAAGCTGAATAGCGACCCTTGTAGTGCGAGCGTCCCCGCTCGCTAAAGCATAGAGCTTATTCCCCCGCTAATGTAGTGCGAGCGTCCTCGCTCGCTAGGTTATCTGGTTTAATTGCTTAACAGCTTATTTGTTAGTTGCTGTTAGTTGTTGTTAGTTGTTGATGGTTAGTTGTTGGTTGGTTTTGGGTTGTTGATGGTTAGTTGTTGATGGTTAGTTGTTGATGGTTAGTTGTTGATGGTTAGTTGTTGATGGTTGGTTTTGGTTGGTTTTGGTTGGTTTTGGTTGTTGGTTGATGGTTAGTTGATGGTTAGT
>DMPJ01000439.1:0-2917 GCA_003456035.1 Planktothrix sp. UBA8402 | reverse complement strand
GCTCCCCCTGCTCCCCAATCTCTACTCCTCCTCCCCATAATCGCTAAATTCATCTTCATCAGGTTTGCGGTTCTGGGAGAGTTCGTTTAATAAAGTTAACATTTTGTCTCCCCGTTCCAAGGAACGATCTTCTAAAAAAACCACTTCTGGAGTCCGACGCAAACGGACACGCTGGCCCAAGGAAGAACGAACATAACCCGTTGCCGATTTTAAGCCTTCCATTGTTTCTCGTCTGGCTTCTTCAGTTCCATAAATACTGACGAAAATTTTGGCGTGTTGTAGGTCGCCGGAAACATTCACATCGGTAATACTCACCATACCGACTCCAACCCGGTCATCTTTGATCCCATCCAGTAACATCAGGCTGACCTCCCGTTTAATTTGTGAAGCCACCCGGGAAACTCGGCGATCTGTAGCCATGATTACTACCCCCTCAAACGGTCTTTTTCTTCTATCGTCTCAAGTTTAGCGTGATTATTTCTCTTTTTGGCGACAAAATCCCGATGAATTAAGGGACAAAGCCTCGTGATATCTTACAGGAAATTAATTTTTAGGTTTGTCAATGGAAAAAGAGTTTGAAATCCGGCAAAAAGTTAGGGTGGTAGCGATTCCCCCATATCTGAAAACAGCAGAACCCCTGCCGATTTTACGTCCATCCAGCGTGATTAAACTCGGTGAAGTTGGGATTGTGATTGATAGACGACCCGGTGGCTATTGGGGAGTTTTATTTCAAAAGGGAGCATTTTTAATAGATAGCCAGTATATCGAAGTGCTGAAATCCTGAATAGATTTTAATTTTAGCTAAAAACCAAAGTGATGCCACCCATTGATATAGATGGCATCACCCGCATTAAAGCGTGATTTTCAGACTAACACCCTTACCACAAACCTCGGACTGGTGGTGGTGCTACTGGTGGTGGTGGTGGTGGTAGTGGTGGTGGGAGTGGTGGTCGTGGCGTTGGGGGTGGCGCTGGGGGTGCTGCTGGGAAATCTACTTCTTGCAGTGAACACCCGCCTTTCCCAAATTGAGAAGCCTTCTTAAACAGAGAATCGAGATTCCCAGCTAGGCCTTTGACCTTATCAACTGTCTCAGGAATATTAGCGACATCAACATACATTCCCGGGACAGGATAGTAGCTGACAATATCCAAGAAGGATAGCTTACCATCAGCACTGAGGGCATTGATTAGGGCCGCACGGATTGCTGTCCCGTTCATAGCAGCAGTGCTATTCGGGATTCCAGGTTTTCCACGATGCAGTCTAATCGTTGTCCCAATCGTATCGGTTAACTCTTGACCTTCTGGGGAACTGATAATGCAAGTAAAGGGAACTAAATCAAAGCCGACTTCTAAGGTCATCAGACCGCGAAGGGTATCCGGCTCCATTTTAGATGCCTTAACGATTTGGCTAATCGTCTTGGTCATTTCCCCGGTTTCGGCAAAATTCTTTAATTCACTAACCAAGATCGGGACTTGGAAAGGGCCGTAAGTTAGGATTACACGATCTTCCCCACAGAATACCGTCCGATCCGGGTTAGGGAAGTCGGCAATCGGTGAAGGGACTTTCATGTAACCCGGGGACGGAGGGCAGTCACTTGCACAGGGGGATGCCGTGCGCTCCGTGTTAGAGGAGTTGGGACTCTGTGAAGGAACTTGGGCATAATCAGACGATGGCTGACAGCTACCTAGTTGGCGAGCTTGTGCTTGGGTAATTGGGACAACTGTGTTAGTGACCAATGCTCCAGCAAGTATCCCCAAAATCCATCTCGGTTGTAGTCTTTGAGGTTTTGGTATTTTCATTATTATCAACTGACAATTGCAAAAAAATCAGTGCGTTTTGACTTAATAGCTTAAAGGGTGTTGCTCAGTTTCACAAGAGCCAAGTCAAATTTTTGATCAAAAATCGGGAATCTGACATCAGAAATCCTTTGTGGGATGGGGGGTATAGGCAAAAAGAAAGTAAATACCTAAGATTACTTGGGTAACAGAATTAATAGGGATTTCAGAGCTTGTAGTGCTAATAGCAGGACAACTGTACCCGCAATCAGAATTGTGGCAGGAACTAAAACCGTTTGTAGACGACGCAGGGTTTGTTCAAGTTCCTCCTCATAGTAATTTGTTAGTTTTTGTAAGGCTAAATCTAATCGTCCCGTTGTTTCCCCTGTCCTTAACATTTGCAAGGCCACCGCAGGTAAACGACCTTCTAAACTTTGACTCAGGGTTTTGTCGGCGGGGATTTGACCTAATGCAATGGTAATTGTCGCTTTCATTTCCGATTTGGGAATATGGGCGCGAACTAATTCTAATCCAGCTAACAAGGACATCCCACAACTTAATGGTAATTGTAACTCTCCTAAATATAACATCATCCGGGCGGTGGAAATTTTTTTAATCATTGATAACCGAGGCATAATTCTAGGAATAACTAATATAATTACTGATATAATTCCTAATATTAAAAACCACCACTTACCCGATAAACCCGATAAATAACAAAGGGTGAGAATTAACAGGATCATACTAATCCCTGTAGCAATTGCCGCAATGGTTACAGACCGATACAGATTTTGATGACGAGCTTTTTGTTCTTCAATTTCAGAAATCCGATAACAAATTTCGGGTAACATTCCTTGGGATTCTCCCATAGAAATTAGACCAATTGTCCAACGGTCAAAATATCGGGATGCTAAAGCTAAAGCCGAAGCTAAATCAGCCCCCCTTGATGTTGCTGCGGTCATTTTGTTGAGATAGCGTCCTAGTTGCGGGTAGCTATCTTTCCCCACCAAAGTTAAGCTCTGTTCTACAGTTAAACCGGAGTTCAACAAGGTTGCTAATTGAAAGAAAAAAAGAGCCTTTTCGCGGGGATTCATTCGTTGAACTAAAAGGTCGATGGCAGAAACCCGGTTTCTTAAAGAAAC
>DMPJ01000440.1 GCA_003456035.1 Planktothrix sp. UBA8402 | reverse complement strand
GTTTAACCAGAATACAGGGTTTAATTACTCAAACCAAACCATTAATTTATCGTCCTCTTGAACTTATGACCGTTAAAGTTTTAATTCCCACACCCCTGCAAAAGTTTACGAACAATCAAGCAACAATTGAGTGTGCAGGTTCTAGCGTTTCCGAATTAATTGATGCTTTAGAAGTTAGTTGTCCAGGGATTAAAAAAAGTCTCTGTGATGATAGCGGAGAACCCCGGAGATTTCTGAATTTCTATGTTAATAGTGAAGATATTCGCTTCTTAGAAGGAACCAAAACCGAACTAAAATCTGGAGATGAAGTTAGTATTGTTCCGGCGGTTGCTGGTGGTTAATTCAGTTTAATATTAAGATAAATTTCCCTAGGACATGGTATTAACCATGTCTTTGTTTTAGGGAATCGGCAATAGGGAATAGGCAATGGGCAATAGTGATTTATTTTTCCATATTCCCGCTTAAGATTACCTTATCTACCGAAAATTTCCTATTTTCAGCCCTGAAGGGCTTACTACTTTTCAGCCCTGAAGGGCTTACTACAGGGGTTTTTGACCAGGGACACCAATAGCGCGGGGATATTGTTTAGCAGTAGGTCTGACTTTTTTTAAGTATAAACAATGGCGAATACTTTGGGTTAAAGGAGTGGTAAACCCATCAACAGATTCTAACACTCCTCCTAATTGTTTAACCGCCGAGATTAACTGTTGTTCTTCTTCGTTTGTCCAATGACCGCGATAGAGAATTGCAGTCCCTCCCACCTTTAATAAAGGTAGCGCATATTCAGCACTAACCGAAGGTGGCGCAACCGCTCTTAATAGGGCAAAATCGTAGGATTCTCGATGTTTAGGATGTTGACCTAGGGCTTCGGAGCGACCCACCCAAGGAATAGTATTTTTTATACTTAATTCTTCTAAAATAGTGGTTAATGCGGTAATCTTTTTGCGGGTTGAATCTAAAAGAGTTACAGAAGATTCTGGAAAAATTAAAGCCACTGGTATACCAGGAAAACCCGCACCCGTACCAATATCAATGAATTTTGTTCCCGGTGGAAGCGGATTATTTGCTGATAATAAAGGTAAAATTCCTCGCAGGGAATCCCATAAATGTTTTTCCCAAAAATCTTTAGGTTCAGTTAGACGAGTTAAGTTAAGCTGTTGATTAAACTGAATAATTAACTCAAATAATTGTTGGAATAAAACCTGTTGTTCGGAAGTTGGTTGCCAATTTAATGTATCTTGCCAAACGGTCGTCATGTCAGGTAACTGGGGCGAGTCAATTTGATTCATAATTTACCAAAATTAAACTGGAGGAAATGCGGCTATCTTTTGTGTTTCTGACCTTGCCATTTCGTTAATATCTAGGGAAGTTAAATGACCCTGTTTTAATGACCAACATCGGTCAGCTAGACTAAACAATTCTCTGGCATCATGGGTAACGACTAATAACGTCCAATGTTTTTTTAATTTCCCTAATAAATTAATTAATTGTTGTCGCATTGACCAGTCTAACCCGGCCGTAGGTTCATCTAACATTAAAATATGGGGTTGACGAATTAATTGTACCGCTAAGGCGAGACGTCGTTGCTGTCCGCCGCTAAGAGAATGGGGAGCAACCTGTAAAGATAAATGGCTCAGTCCCACTTCCTCTAAGGCTTTATCAACCTGTTCTGAATCTATTTCTGGATGACCCAGGCGCAACTCCTCTAAAATTGTGCCTCCACAAAAATGTCGTTCTGGAAATTGAAACACTAAACCCACCAGTTGTTGTAGGTGTTCTGGGGTTAATTCTTGCTCCCTCCAGCGAATATTTCCCTTCGTTTTTGTCGCTAAACCCGCTAAAATCTCTAGCAATGTACTTTTTCCCGAACCACTAGGCCCAATAATAAGTCCCATTTGCTGCGGTGCCAATTCTAAGTTAACCTGGGTTAAAATCGAGTTGTCACTAGCGGCGGGATGATAAACTAAGTTTTTGATATAAAGCATCACAAAAAAATACAAATGAAATGATAATCCCAGCCATAGTCAAATGCCCAACTATCTTACCTTAGATTATAGCACAATAGGATCGATTATTGTTACCTATTTTCTCAAAAAAATCTAAGTTTACTCTGGCGGAAAGCGAAGAAAAAAATTAATATTTATACAGAGCTAATCGTAAGATAGACTTAATTTGACTTTGGTTCTGTGTTCTGTTTTAATTTTAATAAGAGGATGAAAACATGAAAAAAATTGTTCTGGGAATTAGTACGGTTTTAATGGCATTTAATTTAGGTATTAACCTGAGTTTGGCTGCCGATCCCTTCCGTAAAAATGATCCTCGTCCGATTGGAAATCAAACGGAAGCTGCGTTTAAATCCATGTTTGCTCAAGGTAATTATAAACAAGCCAAGCAATATTTAGAACAAGCTAAATCTCAAGAACCAAATGAACCTTTAGTTTATGCACTTTTAGCTTCCTTGGCGTACCAAGATGAAGATTTTACCTCCTTAAAAACCTATAGCGATAAAACCCTAGAATCTGCCAAACTATTAAGTACAAAAGATGCTTTACGCGGTAATCTTTATGTGGCGGTAGGTTTGTTTTTACAGGGGGGTCATACTTTAGTTACAGAAGGCACATTTAAGGGCGCTTCTAAAGCATTGAATAAATTACAAGATGTGTTAAAATTCTTAGATGTCGCTCAAAAAATTGATTCCCAAGATCCCGAACTCAATTTAATTCAAGGTTATATGGATTTATTATTATCCTTAAATCTTCCCTTCTCAGACTCGACAAAAGCTATCAATCAATTAGAAAAACAAGCCGAACCTCGTTATTTAGCTTATCGAGGAATTGCCGTTGGCTATAAAAATTTAGGTCAACAGGAACAAGCATTGAGTTATACTGAAAAAGCTTTATCTGAAGCTCCAAATCATCCAGAAGTATTATATTTGAAAGCGCAAATATTAGCCGAACAGGGGAAAAAATTACAAGCAGAAAATCAAACTACAACTCCGACTCAATTAAAAGAAGCTCAGGAATATTTTACTAAATCTTTAGGTCAATCGGAGCAACTTCCTAAACGGTTAGTAGCTCAAATATTTTATGAACAATGCAAAAATTTAAACCGAATTGATCATCAAAGTCGTCCCTGTGATCCTTTACGAGATACAATTAAAGATGCCAATGGTCTTTGGGGGCCAATGGCAAATCAGTTACCACAATTATAGCCTTTTATTGTTATGGAAGTTTTGTTTAGAGAATGTAATCCTTTTGATGTTTGGATTTGGCTGCAATTTCAAACTGTCCCCTCCCGCAGTGAACGGGATTATGTTGAGGAAGTTTTTGATTCCTGGTTTTTATTAGGAAAAATGGGAGGGTTTAACGCTGAAAATCTACAAGTTCAAGACACAGGAATTGACCTAAGTTATATGACTTATGATGATGCAGTTGTTGATAATAGTATGATGGCACTGATGCACAATATGGGAGAAATAGAATATGAGGGAGTATGGGCGCGTTGTTGGTTTGATTTAGGAACCAGTGATGCTTTTGCTCTCGATGTTTTAATTAATACTTTTCGTCAACTTAGTCAAGAATATGTGACTATTGAAAAACTAATTATTGGCGGTGAAAATGAAGATTGGCCGCTTGAAAAAGACATTTATCAATCTAGCGTAGGCGATTATAATTAGTATTAGTGACAGAGGAAAAAAAATGACAATAGCCAAATTAACTAATTCTGGACAAGTTGCGATTCCTTTAGAAATTATCCAATGGCTCAAACTGCAACCGGGCGACTCAATTGATTTTGTGATCGGGTCAGATGGCAAAGTTTATTTACAACCCGGCAAAATTGATGTCCGAGAATTATCCGGGATGCTGTATGAAGAAGGTAGAAAAGCTGTTTCCCTAGAAGAAATGGATGGGGCGATTTCTGAGTGTGCACCGATGTCAGGAAATAGCATCTTTTGATACTAAACTGGGTAAGTTAGAAGGAATAGAATTGCTATGAACTAATATTTTGATAAAAACTGCGATCGCTCCAATATTAGTGTTAAAATTATCGTAAGCGATTGAGGTGTCTGGCTATGCAATGGCAAGAAGTCTGTGAAAATAAACAGTTGCAAGACTTACCCTTTAAAATTGAATTGAATAAATGGGGACAAATTGTCATGAGTCCAGCCAAGCCAAAACATTCATTTTATCAAGGTAGAATACAAAACTTATTAGAAATGCTCCTAAAAACGGGTGTGACAATGCCAGAATGTGCAATTCAAACAACAGACGGAGTTAAAGTTGCTGATGTTGTTTGGACTAGCGATCAAATAGCCGATATTATTTTAGAGGAAACAGTAGCTTCGGTTGCACCAGAAATTTGCGTAGAAGTAAAATCTTCTAGTAATACATCAGAAGAAATGTTGGAAAAAAAAGATTTATATTTCGCAGCCGGAGCAGAAGAAGTTTGGGTTTGCGATATCCAGGGTAAAATGAAGTTTTACCATCGTCAAGGAGAATTAAGTAAATCTTTGTTAGTCCCAGAATTTCCTCTGGAAATTAAACGCAGAAATCTACCTACAAGTTAATATAAAAACCTGGCAACGGGAACGATTAACTTGATAGTAAGATCATGGAAAGTGGTACTCTAAATAGGACGATAATCAAATATTTATGGTGATGACAGAAGATGCAGATTTTGAACAAAAAAACCGCGAAAAAGATCAGGAAATCAAGCGAAAGCAGAAGCGGATATCTTTTTGGGTAAAAGATATTACTGTATTTATAGTGGCTCTGGTTATAATTTTATTAATTGATTTTTACTCCTTCACGATTCTACAAAAAGGTACGACTTCTGAAGGTGAAATCAGATTTGCGATCGCGGCTCTTTCTTCTACCGTGATCGGACTTCTTAGCTACATGGTTGGTAGGGCCAGTAAGTAGGCACAGGGGATGACAGCCTGCTTAAAAAACCTACTTCTGCTATTGTGTTAAATTAGATACAACAGGTGCGTCGATCAAACTTATCAAGAATAACCGCAGACAGAATCAATCCCCTGTGGCCTGATCTTGTCCACCTCATATTTAATCTCAGCCACCCCGCGCCCAATTTGGTGTTAATTTTAAACTTTGTCGATTAAAAAGGAGTATGCAGATCATGGCTTCAACCGCCCCCGCTCAAAATCATATTGAGAATCAATCTAAACTCAAAATAACTAATCCTAAAGCCCATAATCATTATCGATTTCAAGATTTTTTCAGCTTTAACCAGTCAATGGGTACGGTGACAGACTGGAATCAAATGCGGAATATCTTTACCAGTGAAGATTTTATCATTGGTTTGGTTGAGGGATTAGAGGAAGAAGTCGGCAGTTCCTCCTCTGTAATTATGTACACCATTGGCAAAGAATGGGGCGTTAAGGATGCTGCATTTTTCTCTCTGTGGTATGAAGCCGAATTTGGTCAAAGTATTCGCCAGTCTAACCTGATGTTTTTATTAGAAACTTGGTGGTGGCCTGTCACATCCCAAGGTTGGGGACGTTGGGAAGTGGACATGAGCGATCGCAAACATGGCTGTATTTTTATTAACCTATTTGACTCGGCTGTTGCCCGGACGCTAGGGGATGTGGGAAAGCCCGTTTGTCATATCTATGCGGGATTATTTGCCGGATTTTTTAGTAATCTGGTCAAAAAAAGCCTAAGTTGTATTGAGTTGCAATGTTATTCGATGGGAGAAACCTATTGTAAGTTTCTGCTAGGAAACCCCGACCGCATTGATGCTGCGGGTTTTTGGCTGAATGAAGGTGCAACCGCAAGAGATATTCAACGCAAATTACAAGATGGAGTCATATTGCGATGAAGAATCACCAGACTTGGTTGAGTGAGTCTGTTCAAGACTTTTTCAGCAATCTTAACTGGTTAGGCACACCGATGACGGTAGAAAAGAATTCATCGTCTCTAACTACTCCGTCACAGTCGAGTTTAACCCTATCTGTGGCTGATTTTTTTCAAAGAATTGATTGGGAAGGAGTTCCCCAGGTAGGAGTTATGCCCACCATAACCACTTCTGTTTCTAATACCCCGAATCAACTTGATGTCACCATCGACGATTTAATGGGTTTATTTTAACAGGTAATGGGTAATAGGTAATGGGTAATGGGTAAAGAAACAGGCAATGGGTAGTAGGTAATGGGCACTCTTGTAGACAATCAATTCTTAAACCCATTACCCATTACTCAATTCTTACACTGATTACTGATTACTATTCACTGATTACTGTTCATTGATTACTGATTACCATGCAAGCCGAATTAAATGAATTATTAGTCCAAGCGGAAAATCGCTATCTTAGAACTGAAGAATTGCTAGGTTTTAAAAGCTATGCAGAAACTTTAGCCCAACGATTAAAAATTTATGAATTTCTTCGGGATCGAGAAGTTGTGATTTTTCAGCCAATTGCTGATCAAATTTCGATCATATTTCCTCAAGAAAAGCAAGAACGCTTAGAACAAGTTTTACAACAATGGATTCTGATTCTGCGCCATAGTGCGATGGCAATGTTATTAAATGATTCAGAATACCTTCAGCGACGAGTTCTTGATTGGTTATCGGGTTTAGTTCAAGCCCATGATACCCAATCTATTGATACCCAAGTTTATCAATTGCTCAATACTCGTTTAAATGAATTACTCTCGACAAAAGCTCTGGTTTTCATCCAACCATTCTTAGAACAAGTCAAAAGTTACTTGCTAAAGCCTTGAATAGAGAGGAGTTAATCAGAGTTTGATTAGCAGTTTTATAGAAGCCATTGTTGAAAATCAGTCCGTCTGTTCATCAACCGTTAACGGTTAACAATCAACCGTCAATATAACCTGCCTAAAATTATGATTGAAATTAACAATTTACTGATTAAACCTCAACTTCCAGGCAACTATTTTGCTTATGATGCCTATGTGAAAGGGGATCTGGAATTAGGTTTACTAGAAAATCGTCTTGGTGGTCGTTTACTAGGTCTTCCCTTAACCTTATTGGAAGCAATTTATACCGGATTAGAAAAAGAAACAGGTCAAGCCGCCCGCTTAGTTTTATTCAACTGTGGTCGGTGGTGGGGAAAAAATTTTTATGTCCGTTTTTGTGAAGAAATCAGCGAATATTATGACAAACCTGTAGCTATGATGGAAATGATTGAACTCATTCAATGTTTACAACAATGTTGGAAAACTCATGGTTGGGGAACATTTGATTTAGATACGCGATATACTAACGCCGGATTTCTGATCATGATTACTAAAAACTCACCCTTTGCCAGTGTTGCTAAAGATTGGAACCGACCCGTTTGTTTTTTGGAAGCTGGAGTTTTTAGCTCTTTCTTTAGCCGATTAACCGGACGAGACCTCAATTGTATTCAAACTACCTGTGAGTCTATGGGTGCAGATTCTAACCAATTTATTCTCGGTTTGAGTAATCGTTTACAATCAGTCGAAGCCTTAGTTGATCAAGGAAAAGATCATGCAGCTATTCTCAAGGAAATCTGTGAAATACAGTGACTAACAAGTTCCCCGTTGATAGGCAAGTGATAAAAATATTCAAAGGAGATCATCGTTTTGGTTTATGGTCGGCTGCCAATTTAGGTTAAACCCATGGATGCGATTGAACTGCTGAGTCGATATGGAGATGGAGAACGGGATTTTAAAGGCATGAGTCTGCGGGGTATTATTCTAAGTACCAATTCTTATCGACCTAATACCGTACCAACTATGGGTTTATCTAATATTAGAGAACCCCAAAATCGACCGCATCTAATTGGTGCAGATTTAAGCAATGCTGACTTAAGCGAAGCCCATCTCAGTCTAGTTAATCTAAGTAAAGCCAATTTAACCGGAGCCAATTTAACCGGGGCTAATCTCAGTGGAGCTAGTCTGAGTGGCACTATTTTAACCGGGGCTAATTTGAGTCGGGTTAATCTCGAAGGTGCTCATCTAAATTGGGCTAATTTGCAAGAGGCAAATCTTAACCATTGCAATCTCAAAGCTACTGATTTTAGTTCTGCAATTCTCCTAGAAGCTATTTTAACTCAAGCTTCTTTAGTTAAGGCCTATTTAATTAAGGCAAATCTCCATCAAGCCATCTTGAAAAACACGGATTTAACCCAGGCTAATTTGAAAGATGTAGATTTATCCGGCGCAGATTTGACTCAAGCCATAATTGTCCGAGCTAATTTAAGTGGTGCTAATTTGAAGGGGGCTGATTTAACCAAAGCCCAGATGTTAAAAGCGAATTTAAGACACGCTGATTTAACAGATGCTTTTCTCAATTCTGCGACTTTATTAGAAGCAGATTTGAATGAAGCTAACTTGAGCCGCGCCAATCTCAGTAAGGCAAATTTGAGCAAAACTTATCTGAGGAATGTATGTTTAAATGGGGCTCATTTAAGTGGGATTAATTTAAGTGGTGCTGATTTGGGCGGAATTGATTTGAGACAAAAATTATTAACAGCAATTAATTTAGCCGGGGCTTATTTAAGCGAAGCTAATTTAGAAGGAGCGTTACTGATGGATGCTAACTTAAATGCCAGTAATTTAAGTTATGCTAACTTGAGCAAATCTTGTTTAATTAACGCTGATTTAAGAAATACTCATCTAGGTAATGCTAATTTAGCAGATGCGAATTTAATGGGAGCTAATTTGAGCGGGGCTGATTTAAGAGGAGCAAATTTAAAAGGGGCAATTTTAGCCAATACTGAAATTAAGGGCGCACAGTTACATGGGGCTACATTACCCAATGGAAAAGTTTATAACTAATCGAATTATGAGAAGTTCCTTAGGATTTATTTTTGCCCAAAATAGTTAAATTAAGTTGAATTAAAGGTAAAAATAATTGATTTTCTTCTGGAGTTAGATAGTTTTCCACGATTTCGGACATTGTTTGATAAGTTAATCGAGTTAAATCTTTACCTTGAAATGCTTGCAAAACTGTTGCAAACCAAATTAATAGGCGTTGCTGTAAGTAATCAGGATCATCAATTAATAAAGTTAGGGCTGAATATCGTAAAACTCTAACCGTATCTAAACGCCATTTTGGGGC